>NZ_JBKORF010000031.1:780-70093 GCF_047314685.1 Shewanella sp. BJSY2023SW001 | reverse complement strand
CGCAATTAAGCGATGATCTTGGCTACAACACCAGCACCAACTGTACGGCCACCTTCACGGATTGCGAAGCGCAGACCTTCGTCCATCGCGATTGGGCAGATCAGAGTAACAACCATCTTGATGTTGTCGCCTGGCATTACCATCTCTACGCCTTCTGGCAGTTCGATAGTACCGGTCACGTCAGTTGTACGGAAGTAGAACTGTGGACGGTAGCCTTTAAAGAATGGAGTGTGACGACCACCTTCTTCTTTAGACAGTACGTAAACTTCTGATTCGAACTTGGTGTGTGGAGTGATTGAACCAGGCTTAGCCAGTACTTGACCACGCTCTACTTCATCACGCTTGGTACCACGCAGCAGGATACCGCAGTTCTCACCGGCACGACCTTCGTCCAGCAGCTTACGGAACATTTCTACACCAGTACAGGTAGTCTTGGTAGTGTCGTGGATACCCACGATTTCTACTTCGTCACCAACTTTGATGATACCGCGCTCTACACGACCTGTTACTACAGTACCGCGACCAGAGATTGAGAATACGTCTTCGATAGGCAGCAGGAATGGCTTATCGATATCACGCTCTGGCTCAGGGATGTAAGAATCCAGTGCTTCAGCCAGTTCGATGATCTTGGCTTCCCACTGAGCGTCGCCTTCCAGAGCTTTCAGAGCTGAGCCCTGAATTACTGGCAGGTCATCACCTGGGAAATCGTACTCAGACAGCAGTTCACGAACTTCCATCTCTACCAGTTCCAGCAGCTCTTCATCGTCTACCATGTCACACTTGTTCATGAATACGATGATGAAAGGTACACCTACCTGACGAGACAGCAGGATGTGCTCACGAGTCTGTGGCATTGGGCCGTCAGTAGAAGCTACTACCAGGATTGCGCCGTCCATCTGGGCAGCACCGGTGATCATGTTTTTAACATAGTCAGCGTGACCTGGGCAGTCTACGTGAGCGTAGTGACGAGTTGGAGTGTCATACTCGATGTGAGAGGTATTGATGGTAATACCGCGCTCACGCTCTTCTGGAGCGTTATCGATCGCTGCGAAGTCACGAGCCTCACCACCGTAAGTCTTAGACAGTACAGTTGAGATAGCAGCAGTCAGAGTGGTTTTACCATGGTCAACGTGACCAATGGTGCCCACGTTAACGTGGGGCTTACTACGTTCAAATTTAGCTTTAGACATGGTATTGCCTCAATCTAAGATTTTCTGGTGGTGAAACCATATATAGTGAAAAAGTCCGATGCAAATGAATGTCATCGAACAGATTATAAAGGTAAAAGTAGAATTTAAGAGAGGCTGGTGCTGATAGGCAGATTCGAACTGCCGACCTCATCCTTACCAAGGATGCGCTCTACCACCTGAGCCATATCAGCATGCAAATTTGGAGCGGGCAGCGGGAATCGAACCCGCGTTATCAGCTTGGAAGGCTGGAGTAATACCATTATACGATGCCCGCGCAACCTACTTAAGGCTACCTACTTACCTTGAAAATGGTGGAGGGAGAAGGATTCGAACCTTCGAAGGCGGAGCCGTCAGATTTACAGTCTGATCCCTTTGGCCACTCGGGAACCCCTCCGATAAAATTGGTGCCGGCACCAAGAGTCGAACTCGGGACCTACTGATTACAAGTCAGTTGCTCTACCAACTGAGCTATGCCGGCACTTCATTTCGGTAGCGGATATTAGGTAAATGTTGGGGCGAGTGCAATAGGAAATTGGTTTTTTTTCGCAAAAAACCCCTGAGTGGCGTTTTTTTGCCCTGACAATGCGTAGCGATTAGACTTCCCCCTAGCCCTCTGTACACGGGATAAACAATTCGGTCCGGCATAGGGATTTTTTATTGTTCATGAATAATTCATGGTGTACTGTGCCTTGCCTGAGCAGAGGAAATCAGATGACAACAGCCAACTCAATTCAACAGGCATTGTATATGCCTTTTCACCGCCAGCAATGGGCCGAACTTCGTGAGTCTGTGCCTTTGACCTTGAGCGAAACCGAATTGAAGAAGCTGCGAGGGATTAACGAAAAGGTTTCCCTCACAGAAGTCACCGACATCTATCTGCCCCTCAGCCGTCTGCTTAATTTGATTGTTGGCGCCAAGCAGCAAAGAGGTTTGGTGTTAAATGAATTTTTGGGGCAAACTCCGGCCAAGAGCCCATATATTATCAGTATTGCCGGCAGTGTCGCCGTAGGGAAAAGCACCACAGCTCGTATATTGCAGGCACTGTTGAGCCATTGGCCCGAACATCCCAAGGTCGATCTGATCACCACTGATGGGTTTCTCTACCCCTTGGCAGAGCTGAAACAAAAAGGATTATTACAGCGTAAGGGATTTCCGGAAAGCTATGACATGAAACTCTTGGTGGAGTTTATCGCCGCCATCAAGTCAGGCGCCGAATTGGTCGAGGCTCCGCTATATTCCCACATCAGTTACGACAGGCTTCCCGAAGTGCAACAGGTCAGACAGCCAGATATTTTGATCTTGGAAGGCTTGAATGTACTGCAGACAGAGCTGGATTCTCCTGTGAGTATCAAGCGGCCTTTTGTCTCTGATTTCGTAGACTTCTCTATCTATGTAGATGCCGATGAATCACTGCTGAAACATTGGTATATAGATAGGTTCCTGCAGTTCCGGCATACGGCGTTTGCCAATGAGCGCTCCTATTTTCACCACTACGCCAAGCTGAGCGATGCCGAAGCTGAACATATAGCCGCCAATATCTGGGACACCATCAACGGCCCGAACCTGAATCTGAATATTGAGCCCACCCGCGAGCGGGCACATCTTATTCTGAAAAAGGGTCAGGACCACTTGATGGATCAAGTGCTGCTGCGAAAATAATCAAGCGCCGCGTAAACTGATTTCCCCACCAACAAAATGCTGTGTGCCTGTATCTGTCTGCAGGATAACACCGCCTTGCTCATCCACTCCAAGGTAGTGGCCGTTAATCTGTTGCTCACCCAGTAGCAGTTTGACCTGTTGACCGGCAAAGATATCGGCACTCTGCCACCTGCTGCTGAATGCTGCCAATCCTTGAGTTTCAAACAGCTTGAGATCTTTCAATAACTGTTGGTGAAGCTTGATAGCCAACTCAGTCTTGTTCGGCATAGATTCAAGCCCACTGAGATCGCTCCAGGGTTGATCCAGTTGTTCACCCAGTTCAGCAGGCATAGCCATATTCAAGCCTATCCCGATCACCAGATCGCATTCACTGTCGGCAGTCCCGGTCATTTCAATCAGTACACCGGCAAGTTTACGCCCATCGAGATAGATATCGTTGGGCCACTTCACTCCCAAACCGGCAATACCGAAAGACTCCAACACACTAACCAGTGAACAGGCAACCACCAGACTTAAGCCCATCGCCTGGGAAAGACCTTGAGAGAACTGCCAGTACATAGAGAAATAGAGGTGACTGCCGTAGGGCGACAACCACTGGCGTCCTCTACGTCCTCGTCCAGCCGATTGATACTCGGCAATACAGAGATCGCCATTACTCAATTCATCGACATGGTTGAGCAGAAAGGTGTTGGTACCAGCCAACTCATCAAAGTAAAAACAGCGGTTATCTATAGCGGAGAGTAAGCGCGGCTTGTCGATAAGATGCAAACTTCTAGCTAACTTATAACCTTTACCTTTCACGCTGAAGATATCGATCCCAAAGGCGGCCAAGGCGCTGATATGCTTGCTGACGGCGGTACGGCTGATACCGAGCTGTTCGGCCAGTATCTCGCCGGAGACAAACTCACCCTGCTGCAACAGCTGTAATATTTCCCGCTTGCGCTTCCACTGTTCGCTCATCGTCAGAGACTCCTCTCTCCTGTTGCCGCAAAAATTCGCGGCTCGGGTAGTAATTCAACACCGAAAAGCGCTTGCACTTGCCGGATAATTTCCCGCGCCAAATTGGCCACATCTTCACCGCTGGCGCCGCCTTTATTCACCAGAACCAAGGCTTGCTTATCATGAACTGCGGCTGCTCCCATCTGGAAACCTTTCAAACCTGCCTTATCGATAAGCCAGCCTGCGGCCAGCTTAACCCTTCCATCTTGCTGAGCATAACCCACCAGATCAGGAAAACGTTCGGCCAACTTAAGATAGTCGGCAGCAGCAACCACAGGATTCTTGAAAAAGCTACCGGCATTGCCAAGCACTGCAGGATCCGGCAGTTTTTCCTGACGAACCTGACATACCTGCTCAAAAATCATAGGCGCGGTCACCTCTGTCTCTTCAGCAAGTGATTGCAACGGCCCATAACTCAGTTTGGGCTGCCAATCTTTAGGCAGTTTCAAACCGACAGAGGTGATCACAGCCCTGCCCTTGAGTTCACTTTTGAAAATTGACTCTCGATAGCCAAAACCACAATCAGCGGCCTCGAGGCGAGTTAGCGCACCGGTTTGCAGATCCAGATACTCAACCCAGTCACATACCTGGCACAGTTCAACCCCATAGGCACCTATGTTTTGAATAGGCGCTGCGCCAACCGTGCCCGGGATCAGAGCCATATTCTCAAGTCCCGGCATCCCCAGCTTAAGCGTTTCACAAACCAAATCGTGCCAGTTTTCACCGGCGGCAACCTTTAAATAGAAATGTGTTTGGTCCTCACTGACCTCGATTCCCTTGGTAGCGATTTGAATCACTGTCCCTTGATAATCCTCAAGCAATAATAGATTACTGCCGCCACCGAGGATCAGCATTGGGACATCATCATCCTTGTGCTGCATACAAGCCCGGACAAGCTCAACGGTAGAGCTCACTCTGATGAGTTCCCGGCAATAACAATTGATTCCAAAAGTGTTCAAGGATTTAAGGGAGTGGACTAGGGCTGGCATCTAAAGCTTTCACTGCAAATAAAAGCAGCATTGTAACGGGATTAACCGACTATTTCAGCCTTCAGCGGTTAAACATACTCAAACAAGTCAATCGTCTACCCAATAGGACTGATATCGCACTTTAGCGTTCAACAGGAAATTCATTAGGGGGACTATGATGTAGCGACCATAGTGGTAAAAAGCTTCCGGTATTATGGCAGGCAATTGCAGATTAGCTTTACCGGGAATGTGTCTGAATCACTATGCTCCAAGCAAGACAGTCAAACAACAAGAGAGCGTTGTTTGACTGCCATGAAAGGGTTAACCCCCGAAACCGACATCCTTGATATCGACCCGGGTCACTTCGCCATACTTGGCTGCTATCGGGGCTATCTTGTCACCGCTGCCAATCAGCACCATCTGCAACTTATCCTTGGGGAAGTAGTTGTCGACCAACTGCTTGGTCTGCGCCAGAGTCAGTCCATCCACCCGTTGCTGGAATTGATTGATATAGGACTCATCAAAACCGTACAGGTACATGTCTGACAGCAGACCTGCCAACTGGCCACTGGTTTCAAACTTGGGTGGGAACTGGCCTTTGACGTAGGCCTTGGCCGAATCCAGAGTCTGCTGATCTATCCCTTTCTGCCACAGGCGACTGTAGGTCTTGAGTGCCAAGTCAATGGCTTCCTCTGTCGTAGCCGACTTGGTGAAAGTACTGATCATAAACACCCCTGAGTCACGATAGGGGACGAAACCCGAGCGCGCGCCATAGGTTAAACCGGCATTCACCCTCAGCTCATCGTTGAGCCAGGAGGTAAAACGGCCACCAAGTATGGTGTTGACCACAGTCAGGCCCACATAGTCAGGGTTATCCTGAGTCACACCCAGGCCACCTATGGTGAAGGTGGTCTCTATCGCGTCCGACTTATCCACCAGCAAGACTCGGCTGGCAGACAGAGTCGGCAGCCCCTGCTTGAGGTCGACGGCACGCAGCGATTCGCTGTTGCTCCATTGACCGAATGCCGCCTGCAGCTTGGCCTTCATCTGCGCCGGGTCGAAATCACCCACCACGCTGATAGCGGTATTGGCCGGTTGATAGTAGCCCTTGTGGAAGGCTCTCAACTGGTTGACCGTCAACTGGGACACAGACTCACTGGTTCCCGAAGTGGCATTGCCATAAGGATGCTGACCGAAGACCAACTTGTTGAAGTAGCGCCCAATCACGGACTTGGGACTCTCTTTCTCCTGCGCCAGCTCGGCGACTCTGCGACTCTTGAGTTTATCAAACTCGCTGGTCTCAAAGTCGGGACGGGTCAGCACATCGGCAAACAATCCCAGCATGGTATCGACATCTTTGGCCATAAAATCGGCACTGAGGTAACTGCCCTCACGGCCGGCATCAGCATTCAGACTGGCACCGAGAAAGTCCACCTCCTGCTCTATGCTGGCCTTGGTGCGACCGGCGGCGCCGAGCAACAAGCCCTGAGCCGTGACCGCTGCCACACCGGCTGTGGTGTCATTGACGCTGCCGACTTTCACCACGGCGTTCAGGGTGATCAGCGGCACCTCTTTCTGCGGCATCAGCATCAGCGTCAGGCCGTTATCCAGAGTGACTCTTTCATATGTTGGCAGTACAAAGTGGCCGGTATCCTGGCTCACTTTCACCTGGGTAGACTGACAACCTGAAACCATCAAGGCTGCGGCAATGGCCACAGCGCCCAGAGAGGCCTTGAGAGAAAAAACCTTGCTCATTGATCCGCCTCCTCTTGTGCAGCCAGTACCCCCACAGTGCGGTTGGCACGGCGCAGGTATGTTTCTGCCACCCTTTGAATGTCGGCCACTGTGACCTGGTTATAGGCATCCGGCGCCTGGAACAGCTTGTCGAAACTACCGAAATAAAGTTCGTAGGTGCCCAGGGTATTGGCCTTGCCATTGATGGTTTCCATACTGCGATAGAAATCCATCAACTTGATATTTTTTGCTTTTTCCAACTCTTCAACCTTAATGCCGTCACGGGCAATACGGTTGACCTCTTCAATCAATGCCTGCTCCAGAGTGGTGGCGCTGACACCTGGGGCCGCCACCCCAAGGATGTACAACAGGTTGGGGTCAAAAGACATAGGCATATAAGTCTCGGCGGCAATCGCCAACTGCTTGTCCACCAAAGCCTTGTAGAGGCGCGAGCTGTTGCCTTCACTCAGAATCGAGGTCAGCAGATCCAGCGCGTAATAGTCTTTATTGGTGGTGGCCGGTACGTGGTAGGCCAGCATGATATTGGGCGTGCTGACAGACTCTTTCTTGACGAAGACCCGTCGTTCCCCTTTTTGCAGCGGCTCGACTGTCTTCACCGCCTTGGGTGGCTCTTGCGCCGGGATAGGGCCAAAGTAACGCTGGGCCAGACGCTTGACCTCGGCCAGCTTAACGTCACCGGCAATCACCACAACCGCATTGTTGGGGGCATAGTAGGTCTTGTGATACTGCACCAGATCTTCCAAGGTCCAGGCCGCAATATCAGATTCATGGCCAATCACTGACCAGCTATAGGGATGCGCCCTGAAGGCCACACCTTTTACCTCTTCCTGCAGGGTTCGCCAGTTGGAGTTTTCCAGCCCCGTGGTACGCTCGGAGGCAACTACGCCGCGCTCACTCTCTACCATCTCGGCATTGATATCCAGCGCCGCAATCCGATCGGCTTCCAGATCAAAAATGGTATCCAGAGCATTGGAAGGGAACCAGTCGGTATAAACGGTCACGTTTTCAGTAGTGTAGGCGTTGTTGGCGCCACCGGCCGCTTCCATGGTGCGGTCAAACATCTTGGGGCCGTATTTCTTGGAGCCATTGAACATCATATGCTCGAAGAAGTGGGAGATCCCTGTGATCCCGGGCACCTCGTTGCGTGAGCCCACCTTCCAAAACAGATACATGTTGGCATTGGGAATGGATGAGTCTTCCAATACCATGATTTTCATGCCGTTATTCAGGGTAAAACTCTGAATATCTTCGGCCGTGGTCGCCTGTGTTGTCGCCGCCCCAAGAAGGCTGGCTGACATCAGCAGGGCGGTCAGCGTACGCTTCATTGGGTCGCTCCTTGGCTGATTGCTGATTTTAAAAGATCCAATATCAGGTAAAAAAGCACTGCAAATCAAGTAACAAGTGATACGGAATTGTCAGATTTTGTAAGCAAAATGCTTTATCCCGTACGGTTTATTTGCCGCTTAAGCTGGCGAGGCCAGTGTGGCCAACGCCTCTACCCCGTCTTGAACGCTGCTTCATCAGCATAGAAATAGGGGGAGTGATTGCTGGCCGCCGTTGCCGGGTCAGTCCCCTCAGGAGTTACCCCAAGAAAGAAGACCCCCCCCCCGGGGTTTCTTGCGCGTAGAAAGCAAAGTCCTCAGCCCCTGTGATAAGCCCGGGTTCAACCAGCCTCCCCTTGCCCGCCACTTGCTCCAGCAAAGGCCTGACTTCAGTCACCAATTCAGGACTGTTCACCGACACAGGATAATCCTGGGCTATCTCCGTTTTCGCTTCAGTGCCGTTGGCTTACGCTATCATTTTGGCGGTCTTGCTCAGTGTTGTTTAATATTGGCCCGACCCGGCTAGAGGTTTTGATAGTAAATTGAGCGTCAGCCACTATTGAAAGTCTAATTAAACAACAAGCTAACTTGGAGGCTGAAGTACAGATCCAGCTTAAGGCTCTATTTTCTTCTGTTTCAGCTTCTTCATCTTGGGCTCGTCGATTTTACGCTCTTTGGCCGCAGCCTCTTTGGCTTGCTGCAGGTATTTCTGTTCCCGCTGCGCCCTCTCATCAAACTGTTTACTGGCTTTTAACCTTTGCTCCTCCTGCCAATCTCCGGATTGCTGGCGTTTGAGCACTTTCTGTTCCCGCTCGGCGGTTTCCTTGGCGGCGGCTCTGGCCTTTTCCAGCTGTTCCTGCTCCAGACGCCGGGCATCTTCACTGGCCTGTTCACCCAGCTGAGTCAAATCAGCCGCACTCACGCTAAAGGCCAGCAGCCAGCTCAATAACAGTATTAATCTCGCCATCATTCGCTCCTGCTTAAAGAGAACAAAAATCCATCTTCCAAGGACTATCACACATTTTTTCACCAGTTTGACCGATAATGAAGGTTTTTAGCAACAAAACGAAATTTTGATTGAGCCAAAGAGTAGATCTGTTTAGCTTTAAACTAACGGATTGAAATGCTGTTCCACATAACCGTTTGCCCAACCCGTAAGCTATAGGGTGCAAGGCAGGTCACCACATAGTCGGAAGTGTTAGCTTCCTTCCTGTAGGTTGAAGAGCCAAATATGCGGAGTAGTGTAACCATAACAAAGGGAAGTGGTTCTCAACGGAGAACGACAAGGGAGTATCCTGGATGATCCGATGGACACAACTGTTACAGAGCCTGGTGGCCGACACAAAACTCGGGCCCCAGTTGCAACTCTGGCGCAGCGAGCCTCACTCGACACCTCTGGCCTTATTCATGGGGTGTAAAATTTTTGCCGCCAATCAGGCAGCATTGGATTACTTCGCCTGTGTTCACCAGGAAATTCTCGATGCCACTCTCTATGACTTTGCTCCCAGACTGCAATTAGGCGGTCAGAGCAGCATAGAGTTGGCAAAAAAACTCATGCAAGCCGCAGCGGCCAGCTCTCAAGTACAGGAGTGGTTACACCTCAATCGCCACGGTAAAGAGCTGCCAACCCGCCTCTACCTGGAACCAGTCAGAATAGACAGTAATAAGATGATCTTGGTGCGGTTCGAAGCCTTGGATCGTCGCCTCAGTCCCAGAGGTGAAACTCAGGATGTATTCGGCCTGCTGCCCCGCAGTGTATTGGCCGGTATTCTCGAAGAAAGTGCCGAAGCCGTTGTCATCAGTGATACCTCGGGCAAAATCCTTGCGGTCAATCGGGCCCTCTGTCGTCTTTGCGGCTTTAGTCAGGCGCAGTTAATAGGTCAGCAGTTGCAGATCCTCGAAACCGCAAACGATCCCAAGCAGAGAGAATGCCGTGCTGCGCTGGCACAGCGGGACTTCTGGCAGGGAGAGGTCAGCCATACCCGGGCCGATGGCAGTCACTTCCCCGCCTGGCAGAGCAGTCGCAGATTGCAGACTGAATCCGGTTGTTATCTGGTCACCATCTTCAGCGATATCAGCGAACGTAAACAGCTGGAATCACGCCTGACAGAACAAGCCATGTTTGACATGCTGACAGGGCTTCCCAATCGCCGTCATATGAAGCGCAAGCTGCGCCAGGTTCTCAGTGCCAGTCTAGAGGCCATCAACCAAGGAAAGCCAACCACTGGAGCCTTGATGTTTCTCGACCTCAACGGCTTTAAACATGTCAACGACAGTTTCGGTCATTCCATGGGGGACAGAATACTGCAACTGGTCGCCGCCAGGCTGGAAGCCGGCTGTATAGAGAGAGCCGATATCGCCCGTATGGGCGGCGATGAATTTACTCTGGTGTTGCAAGATTGCCGCGACAGGGAAGATATCTACCGTTTTGCACAACAGATATTGGCTCTATTCGAGACGCCGTTTGAGTTGGAAGGACAAAAGTTTTACCTGGGTACCAGTATAGGTATCAGTCTTTTTGGCAACCGAGAAATAGACCCTTCCGAACTGCTGAGCCAAGCCGACACCGCCATGTACAGTGCCAAACGCAGCGCCAGTCATATCAATTTCTATGACAGCTCTATGAGTGAAGCCGCCGAACATAAACTTAAACTGCTCGGCGATCTGCGTCACGCCTTGGGGCTGGGACAACTGAGCCTGTTTTATCAACCCATAGTCAGGCTCAAAGATAACCATATGGCCGGTGCCGAAGCGCTGTTGCGCTGGCACAAGAGTCCTCATGAACTGCTGGAAGCGGCCGATTTCGTACCCTTGCTTGAAGAAACCGGTCTAATAGTCACTGTTGGCAACTGGGTCGTAGAGCAAGCCTGCCGACAACTGGCAGTTTGGCGGCAACAGGACAACGACTTTATTATTTCAGTCAATGTATCACCGCTGCAACTGGAGCACCTGGACTTTTACCAACAAGTAAAATCGACGCTGCAACATCATCAGCTTCCCGCAGAAGCCTTGATTTTGGAGATCACCGAATCGGCATTGCTGGGTCACCCACGTCAGGCCAAACAAACGCTCAAACAGCTCAGGGCACTGGGCGTCAAAATTGTCCTTGATGATTTCGGTACCGGACTATCATCATTGAGTCGTTTAGGCAATCTGCCACTGGATGGACTAAAAATTGCCGGTGAATTTGCCGAGCAATTGGAACATCAGAAAGGCAAACGTTTGTGTCAGGCCATAGTGCAGCTGTCACAGGCGCTTGAACTCAAATTTGTTGCTGAAGGAATAGAAACTGAATATCAAAATGATATGGTACGACAGATGGGGGATGGACTGGCCCAGGGGTTCTTTTTCGGTTACCCCTTGCATCCGGAACAGTTTACCTTGGCGCATTTTGATCTATAAGAGCTCAATACCAAAGAGGGTGAACAGGACTGTCGGCAACAGAGTTACTCCGCTACCACTCCCCTGCAAAAGCGGTAAGCCGACAGTCCCACTCCATCATCAAAGATGATGCAGGCTCATTAAAACCGGATTCACTTATAAATGTCGTGATCCACACGGAATTTTCGCGACCGCTTACTCAATACCGCTCCCGCACTTTGACCGGCATCCGCCGTAACCTCTGCTCCACCAGCTCAGCCAGTAATACATGCATAGGCGCCACATCCAGCCCAGGCTCCAACTGAGAAAGGGCCACAGCTGCAGCCTCAAGTGTCGATAAGCTATCACTGCGATTAGCCTTGCGGATGCGATACGCTGTCGGTGCCATCAGTGGTAAATACCTTTGGGGCAACGCCTGTAACCAAGGATTAAGCCGATACATTTTCAAGGTTTTGCGCCAGGTGCCGTCCAGCAGGATAAGCCTTACAGCTTCTGATGAGTCATCTGTCTGCAACAGCTGACTGTTCTCTGAGGGATAGAGCAAGAAAGTCGGCATGTTATCTCTTGCCAGTTCGGCTCTCAACTCGGCAAAATCCGCCTCGGTTTCTCCCACTATCACCCGGACGTCCGGCACGGCCAACTGCAACAAACGCACACTATTTTTTGCATGCTCGACCTCTGAAGGATGTTGCAGCACCAGTAACTGGCTACTAGGGTATATAGCAGACACTGCAGCACAAACACAGGCCGTTTCTGGGTACCCACATTGTTCACAGTAACAGCGCGACATACCTAATAACTTTCCTTAATCAGCACTTGCTCTCTTCAACGCCATCTTGCCATTTATCGTCAGGCTAATAGTCGATCATCTGCCAAGACGGCAACTCAGTAATACCAATATTAACACATGCCCCAGGTTAAATTCGGCTCTGAGTCCAATGCCAAAATGAAACGGTTAATGAGAGTTCCCTGTATGACAACAATGCTTTATAAATAGAACAACTCTGTCCTCATCGCCTTTGCTTCCAGTTATGACTAACAGCTCTTGTCGAAAGTCCGACCTCAAAAACAATGGTAAAAGATATAAAAAAGCCCCGCTCAAAGAGCAGGGCAAGCCAGTTAGCATATAAATAAGAAGGGAGAAACCCGCAGAGCCCTTGAGCTCTAACCAAAGATCGCCAGCAAGATTAAGCCCACTTGATGACAGCGGCATGACACTGATGCGGGATTTTTATGACAAGCTCAATCCTGCTGTGCTTGCAGGTACTGACGTAATGCATCTCCCGGAATCGAGGTTTCAGAGGCAACCGCGAAAGCCGCCCACTGAGCGGCTTCCTTCATGGCCTGTTCCACTGCCATTCCCGATACCAAACCATGGATAAGCCCGGCGGCAAAAGCATCACCGGCACCCGTGGTATCCACCACTGTCGCCGGCACAGCCGCTATCAGCGTCTCACCATTCTCCTGGTATAACACTGCGCCCTGCTCGCCTTGAGTCACAATAAAGTATTTAAGTGCATCACCGGCTATCTGACGCCCAAACTGCCAGGGGCTAAGCTCACTGCGCCCTTGCATATCTGTTACCGAAGACAGCAATACATGGCAGGGTCTTGGCCTGTCATCTTTGGCCAATTGTGCCACCACCAGAGTGTGTTCCAGCGCGGTTCGCGCCCAACTGACCGCTCCTTCGGCAGAGGAGTTGATATATAGCGCATCCCACTGCGACCACTTGGGCGGCGCCGGCAATTCAAATATCGGCCGCTGCGGCCGAATAATGGTGCGCTCGCCATCCGGGGTCATCACCAACAACATTTCACAGGTATTGCCTGCTCGCCGCTGCACCCTGCGACAATCCAGCCCTTGGGTACTGGCTTCGGCCAGCAACCAATCGCCCATCTCATCCCGTCCAACCTGGCTGACCAGAGCCACATTATGGCCGGCCCACTCCAGTCCTATGCCTGTGTTGGCACCACCGCCCCCCAAGCGTTGGCCACCATCCTGATAATGGAATCGACCTCCGGTGCGCAGGGGTTTATCCAGCAATAAGATTCGGTCACAGTTAAGATTGGCAACGAGCAAAATATTGGCCATAGAAATAGTCCACAGAAACGAATGACCCATCTTACCCCAGGGCAAACACTAAATGCAGCGCAGCCAACAACAAAGGCCCTAAGAGGTGATATTGCCAAACGGCTAAAAACACCGTTTAACTCAGCAAAAACTGCCGTTTAAGCAAGTTTTTATTTACATTTATTCAAAGTTAAAACAGACTATTAACCATCCAGACTTTGGTGAAATTTTCTTTCCAAGACAACAAAATAAACTCACTTTACCCAAGCGCTACAGACTCCTATATTCGCGGAAAATTTCACCATTAAGACCTTTTTAAACTGATCTTCGTTTAAAAGGTCGTTTTTCTATTTGGAGTCTGAGTTGTCTCAACCTCATGCCACCGCTCACAACAACAGTGCCTGGGTACCTGTTGCGGGTTTGACCCTGTTTGCTCTGGCTTCCGGCTATCATATGAGTCTGCTGCCGCTGGCATTGGACGGTTTCGGCTTAGCGACAGATCTGGCGGCTTGGCTGGCGAGTATTTTCTATTTCGGCCTGTTGCTCGGGGCAACTTGTATTTCACCTGTAGTGGCACGCCTGGGACACAGAGGCGCCTTCATCCTATTTCTATTACTGCTGGCGGCGACAGTGGCTGGCATGCCCTTGGTGGTTAATGGTCAGTTTTGGCTGGCGGCGCGCTTTATTGCCGGGATTGCCGTGGCCGGCATCTTCGTAGTGGTGGAGTCCTGGTTGTTGATAGCCGACACAGCCAAGCAAAGAGCCAAGCGTTTGGGCTTCTACACAGGCTCACTCTATGGTGGGAACGCCCTGGGACAACTGGGTGTGGGACAATTGGGTGTTGATGGTGCCATGCCGCATATTTTGGTGGCGATAGTACTGGTGTTGGCCGTATTGCCGCCACTGCTGGCCAAGCGCTGCCAGCCACAAAAAATACAGCATCAGAAGATTAGCTTCAAAGAAGTCAGGCATGTGAGTCGCCCTGCCATCATGGGCTGTCTGGTTGCAGGTTTGGTATTGGGCCCCATCTATGGCTTGATGCCTGTATTTCTCAGCGAGCAAACAGGTGACCACCAGCTGACGGGCAAACTGATGGCCATAGTGATCCTGGGAGCCATGTTGGTGCAACCCCTGGTCAGTTGGTTGTCTCCAAGATTCAGCAAGACTCTCTTGATGGCGTTTTTCTGTTTGTTGGGCGCCGCCGGGGTTATGGGTATTTTGCTGAGTCACAGCACTTTGGTGATGGGCTTCAACCTGTTGCTGCTGGGGGCTGCCGCCTTCGCCCTTTACCCTATCGCTATTACGCTGGCCTGTGACAGCCTCGATAGCAGCAAGATAGTGGCGGCAACCGAACTTATGCTGCTCAGTTACTCTGTGGGCTCGGTTATCGGGCCTCTGGTGGCCAATGGCTTCCAGCAACAACAGGGTCTGCTCATGTATCTGGGCTTGTGTCTGACCACAACCTGCATCTATATGCTGATATCCAGTGTACGGCCAACCCGCGGCCGGATGCCGGCACTGCGCCCATGATCCCAATCCCCGAAGTGAGTGTCAGCCATTCAGGCTGACACTAACTTGGCATGCCCCTCAGAACTTCTGAGTCATTTACGCTCTATGGACGCCGCTTGGCTTGTCATCATAACAACAGAACTCCAGCACAGCAGGCAGCACCTCACGGCCATCGGCCAACCCTAAATGATACACAGCCTCTACCTTGTTGATGTCGCGCTCCAGCCTCGACAAGTCCAGTGCCATGTTAGGCTGGATCACCATAGCACTCCCTGCTGCCACCGCCTGTTGTAATTGCTGTTGTGCCTGGTTATACACCTGATGACGCCTCAACAAAGCCTCGGCAACCTTGGGATAACGCCGATAAGCTTTTTGTGCCAACCATTTAAATTTAAAGGCTGACTTACTGTAATCTGCAGCCTGAGTCAGGATAACCAGTTGTTTTTGATAGCCGTCGGCTCTGGCTTGCTCTAGCGGGATAGGAGCCGCGATGCCACCATCAAGATAAGGCACGCCATTAATGGCAACGGGTTTGGAGATAAAAGGCAGACTGCTGGAGGCGATCAGTATCTGCAACAGCTGCTCGTGGCCGTCAAAGTCACTCATACCAAAGAAGTCGGTTTCACCGGAAAGGCAGTTGAAGGCGCCTATTTTGAATTCGGCTCCCGAAGACAGGAAAGTCTCAAAATCGAACGGCAACAACTCATGAGCCATGCGTCTGTAGGTGAAGTCAGTGTTGACGTAATTGCCCGTCTTCAACAGATGTCTCATGCCCATGTAGCGTTTATCTTCAAGATAACGCTGCTGAATTAACAGATTACGCCCCTTCTGCCTGGACAGATACGAAGCCGGGTAGATGGCGCCAGCGGAAACACCCACCTGATAATCAAACATAACTCCGGCTTCCAGAAAAGCATCCAGCACCCCGGCGGTATAAATGGCGCGCAAGCCACCGCCCTCCAGCACCAAAGCCGTGCCTTGCTGTTGCCTAAACGCTATGACCATGATGATTTCCCCCAATACAGCCAATAGCGCAGCATAGCCAAGCATGACCCACAGGGAAAGCCACTCTTACAAAACCTGTACTTTAGCAGTAAGAAAATTGCCCTGAACTACTTAAGCTTATACTGATTTTTTATTAAGAAATCCGCCAAAAATATTCTAGTTGATGACCAGCTTATCCTTGGTAAACCTTGGTGGCACCGGGTTTGGCTATATTTGGACAAATCACAACATTGCGGATATCAGGCGAACCGGCATTATCAGGCAACTGATTAAAAAGTAATTTATCTACCGTGGCAGGAAGCCATGCTGTATTGGCGGACAGGAGTTAAAAGAATGGATGCTAACAATCAAGGGGAAATCTGCTTACTACCGCAGTTGGCCAACAAGCACAAACTCAAACTCTATCGCTGTTGCCTGGAAGAATTTCGACAGTTGGGCTACTGGGACAAATATGTGCAGCAAGTGCAAGACGAAGTTAACAGGCTCCAGGCCTTGGCGGAAGAGTAAACTGCACAGCACCAGGCAATAGGGTGACACTGTTCAAATTTAAGTTAAAACATTCCCCGGAACAAGCTGCAATAACAACGTAAAATTTCACCTTGGGTGATTTAGCCATTCAAAGACGCAAAGCCAACTTCAATTTGGCCAAGGATGCCGAAATTCTTAAGGGAAAAAGATGAAACGCTTTGTTTTTTATTTTATTTTTGGTTATGCCTGTTATCTGAGTTGGGTAAAGCTCAGTGGTAATGAACCTCAGCAGCTGACCAAAATTCACCAAGACACCCTAAGCAACAGTATCCGCGAAGCGGCTCAAACCTCGCCGCGCTATGCCAGTAAGCCTGTGGAGATGGACACAGGTTTCCACTGCGATGGGCGCCGATATTGCAGCCAGATGACCTCCAGGGCCGAAGCCGAATACTTCAACCGTTACTGCCCCAACACCAAAATGGACGGCGACAATGATGGCCGTCCCTGTGAAAACGACAGCCGCTGGTGAGTCACGCTATTTCTCAAGCAGCGGCTATAGCTCACTCACGACCAGACAACTGCCAACAGTTGCGGCCATGTTTCTTGCCTTGATAGAGCGCTTATCGGCCAAGGCTATCATGCTGGAAAGCTCATCGTCATATCAAAATCCAGTCCAGGTCTGAGCATCAACACTTAAGTGACAAGCACAACTTGGTATTACTGATACAAAAAGTTTCATCTGTGAGCGGATTTGGTGACCAAACACACGATATCTCAAGGTTTAAAAATCTGGCCGAGGTCCATGTGCGGTGAAACATGCGCCCAGGGTCGCTATCGCCTCACGAATTTTAGGAGCTTGCCCCTCACGCCCAGCGGTCAAGGCATAGACGCTGTACCGCGGCAGTTGCCAGTCAGGCAACAAAGTTAACAGTAAACCCTGCTGCAAAAACTGCCGCACTTCAGGCTCCGGCAAGGCCGCATAACCCAAACCATCCAGGGTAAAACGGATCAGACTCTGCATATTGTTGACGGCCAGGCGCCCTGGCGCCAGAGACAGCTGCTCACCACTGACGGTATGACTCAACATACTGTCTTGCACCATACTCCCCTTATGACACAGACGCTCCCAGTCCTGCAGTTCACCAGGATAGCTTGGCATTGAGTTCCCTCGCCGACGCAGAAAGTCCGGTGCCACGCACAAGAGCATCTGCCAATCGGCCAGATGATGCGCCACCAGCGCCGAATCGGCCAAAGGTCCGATACAAATGGCCAGATCTATGCCACTCCCCACCAGATCCACTGCCTCATCCTGCAGCTGCAACGACAATTGAATGCCGGGATGCGCTTCCAACAGACGCCTTAGCGGCTCACTGAGAAGCCCTCCACCAAAGCCCACAGGGGCGGCTATCCGCAACTCACCGGCCGGACCGTCCTTCAAACGACTCAACTGTAGTTCTGTCTCATCGGCAAGAGCAATCATCTGCACGCAGCTCTGGTAAAAGAGTTTGCCAGCCTCGGTAGGCGTCAACGCCCTGGTGCTGCGGTTAAGTAGCCCAAGCCCAAGTTGCTGCTCCAGCTTGAATATCTGCTGGCTAACGGCAGATGTACTCATGCATAACTGCCTGGCGGCGGCATTCATGGTGCCCTTCTCAACTGTAGTGGCAAATACCAGCATCGCCTTGACCATCTGCCTATTCATCTTTCAGCCCCATTAAAACAGCAAAAACTCTCAGTTTCGGCAGTCGCTATAAAGCAATCCTTAACTGTGTTTCCAGAAAAATGCGCTTGAGAGGATTGTATCATCGGCGTAAATTCTCGCCATTGAAAATCATTCTCATTTACATAGTTTGCATTTATCATTCAGGAGTCCAAAACCTATGCCTTTATGTCGAATCAGCCCACTGGCCAGCGTCATTGCCGCACTCTTACTCATACCTGCAGCTCAGGCCGATGAAGCGCCCCAAGACATGGAAGTCATAGTGGTCACAGCCTCCGGCTACGAGCAACAACTCAAGGATGCTCCCGCCTCTATCAGCGTGCTTACCCGAGAACAACTGGATAGCCGTTTCTACCGCGATATTACCGATGCCATGCTGGATGTGCCCGGCGTCGTGGTTACCGGCGGCAGCGATCGCCGTGACATTAGCCTAAGGGGTATGGGAAGCCAATACACACTGATCCTGGTGGATGGCATGCGCCAGTCATCCCGGGAGACTCGTACCAACAGCGATGGCCCGGGAGTCGAAGGCGCCTGGACACCGCCATTGTCGGCAATAGACAGAATCGAAGTAGTACGCGGCCCTATGTCATCCCTGTATGGTTCTGATGCCATAGGCGGGGTGATCAATATCATCACCCGCAAGGTTCCGGAAAACTGGCAAGGCGAACTCAGGTTGGACAGCACAGTTCAGGAACGCAGCGAATCCGGCAATATCTATCAGGGTAACTTCTTTGTCAGCGGGGCCCTGATCCCGGACTGGCTGGGTCTACAACTCTATGGACAATACACCAAGCGAGAAGAAGACCAGATCACCGGCGGTTACCGCGGCCGAGATGCCAACAATCTCAGCGCCCGTTTCTCGCTGACTCCGAGTGACGACCACGACATCATTTTGGAGGTCAGCAGTGCCACTCAGGAATTGGACAGCACTCTTGGCAAAACAGTCGCCCCCCTCGCTCCCGGCAAACCTTGTGGCCGTTTTGGCTGCCCGGCGTCCTCCACAACAGAATATGAAAGCCGCAAGTATTCCTTGGCACACACGGGCCGCTGGGAAATAGGCACGAGTAACACCTGGGTCAAATATGAAGAGTTTGAAAACAAAAGCCGGGCAATGACCATCAAAAACACTGATGCCCAGACCAGTCTGATCACCGGCTTTGGAGATAGTCATACTACCACCTTTGGAGCCGCCTTCAATTACCAGGATCTCAGTGATAAAACAGGTAATCAGGTAGGTGACCGTAGCGACATCAGCAGACGCCAATGGTCGGTATTTGCCGAAAACGAATGGCGCATGAGCGACACCTTTGCCTTGACGGCCGGTTTACGCATGGATGATGACGAAAACTTTGGCGAGCACTTCAGCCCCCGTGTCTATGGAGTCTGGAACCTGACTGACAGCACAACGCTCAAAGGTGGTGTTTCCACCGGCTTCAGGGCGCCAAGCCTGAGACAAACAGTGCCGGATTGGGGCCAGGTCAGCCGCGGTGGCAATATGTACGGTAACCCGGATCTAAAACCTGAGACCTCAATCAACTACGAGCTGGGGCTGCACACCGGCTTCGGCGATAATATCACCACGGCCATGACAGTCTTCTATAACGAGTTTGAAGACAAAATTACCCGAGTACCCTGCCCCGAGAGTCAGTGTACCGATGGTCCGAACCGGTTTGGCTCGGATCCCACCACTTATGTGAATGTGGATGAGGCGGTAACCCAAGGGTTCGAGTTGGATTTCAGCTATGACATCAATGATGACATCCAACTTTCGGCCAACTACACCTACACAGACTCAGAGCAAAAAACGGGTCGCTATCAGGGCAGCCCCCTGAATAAACTGCCCAAGCACTTGCTGCAAACCTCCCTTAACTGGCAAATCAACGACAGTTGGGGCAGTTGGGCCAGGGTGCACTACCGAGGTGAAGAAAGCCAGCCAACTACGGGCCCCTCTTCATCAACTCTGGTAGCCCCCTCTTACACACTGCTGGATATAGGTGCCAACCTGCAACTGATGGAAAACCTCAAACTCAGCGCCGGTATCTATAATCTACTGGACAAAGAGATTACCCAGGAAGAATACGGCTATATCGAAGACGGCCGTCGCTATTGGATGGGAATGACCTGGAGTTTCTAACGAAAGAAATCTTATGCCGTTTTTATAAGCCGGAACAGTTCTGGGATAGACTGGCGCCATTCAACTCTCTCACTCCAAAGACCGCGCGCTGCCGCGGTCTTTTATTAGCTGTTGCAAAAACATCATGACAGCGTTTACTGTGTCCACGCCAACTTCCCAAGGTTAAGGAAAACAATGAAACTGATACTGATTATTATCGCGTTTGTGGCCTTCTTTATTGCCCTGAAAAAGTGGCAACGAGCCCAGGCGGTAAAAAGTGGCGACCCGGATGCCATGGCCAATGAAGGCTTGAGACTGATTGGCAGAAATAGCGTCGATGAAGGCATAGCGCTGCTGGAACAGGCCGCCAATAAAGATCATCCCGCCGCCGCCCAAATGCTCTATGAGTTCTATACCCGTCCCGAGCTGGAGATGGTCCCCAATGATGCCGACAAGGCGATGCACTGGGCCGCTAAGGCCTCGTCATTGGACAATGAATTTGCCAAGCTCCATGACCTGATGCTGGAGCTGAACCAACACCCTGCTTTTGGTGACAATATTCAGCTGCTGGAGCAAAACTTACTCCCCAGAGCCGAAGCCGGTGATATTGAGAGCCAAAGCCAACTGGGACGGGTCTATGCCCGTAACCCGATACTCGATAAAGATGGCAGCAAGGCGATAAAATGGCTCGAGTTGGCCGCTGCCAAAGATGATCCCGAGGCCTGCTTTCATCTGGGAAAATTACTGCAGGAACCCAGACAAGGTGAAGCCGATATGCAGCAAGCGAGATTCTGGCTCACCAAGGGGCACCAGCTGGGTGAAGCGGCCAGCGGCGGTCATCTGGCGGAAATGATGTTGCAAGGCCAAGGTGGCCCGGTGGATAAACGCCAGGCCGAACGACTCTTGATTGAGCAGGCAAAAGACAGCAGTTACTCGCAACTGACATTAGGACAGCGCTACCTGAGCGGTGACCAATTACCCCAAGATCTGCACAAGGCCAGAGAGTGGTTGGAAAAGGCCGCAGCCGACGAAGAAAACAGCGTGGCTGCCACTATTTGGGCCGGCTTCCTACTCGAACACTCCCACGACAGTCAGGATCATCTGCGTGCCAAGGCAATACTTGAACCCCTGGCGCAAGCTTGGGATCTGGGTGCCCACTTTCAGCTCGGCAAACTCTATCAACAAGGGCTGGGCATCAATCGCCAACTACCGCTGGCACTGATGCATTTCGAGTTTGCCGCCATGGCTGAAGAAGCCGAGTATATCGCCGCCAAAGAGACTCTGGCAGCACGTCTGAGCCAATCGGAAAAGCAGCAAGCCCAAGCTCTCAAACAGGAATATTTGACCCTGCACCCCATAGACAACCTGGCCCAGGCCAGATTGGACCTACTCAAGGGCCAAGCTCTACTGTATGCGGATGAGCAAGAATACCAGGAGCTGCAACAAGCGCTGCACTGGCTGGAAAAGGCCGCCTTCGGCGGAGAAACTCTGGCCTATGAAGAGCTGTATGAAACCTGCCTCAAGCTGGATAAACGGGTAGATGCCGCCGTATGGCTGTATCTGGAACTGGCAGAACATAACCAGTTTGGTTTTCAGGGGAATCTAGTGCTGCAGCAACAGGAACTGCTGCAAAGCTTTACCGAGGCCGAAACTGCCTGGTATGAGCAGCGTCTCGAAGAGATTCAGGCGCAACTGCCGCAAAACAACCCCGCGGCCGCTTAAAGCCTGTTTATATGTTAAACCTTGAAGATACAGACCCAGGCCAAGGCTTGGGTCTGTTGTTTCTGAGAAGATTGGCAAAATCGCTAACCCAAAGGTTCAACCTTTATTCTTGATGGTCCAGTAGGCGGCGTTAACACCATCTTCACGAAATTCAATATCCACCGGGTACTCACGCTCACAACCTTCTACTATCCAGCGTTCATGCCAGTAGCGCTCACCGACTTCGCCTTTGGGCATCGCCAGCACAAAGGCAAAAAACTGCTCCGGCACCTCGCAGCCGCGGCGAGCCACTTCGGCGGCCACGCCCGGCATAGCATCCTTGAGCAGGGTTTCATTAGCTAAAGTGCCTTGCTGAACTATCTCCTCAGAGAAGTATTCCCCTCCGGCAGCGGCTACCGGCAGTGACACCAGCAAGCCACACAAGATCCCAATCCATTTCATCTGCTTTCCTCCCTGATAGTTTCAGTATCAATATTAGCCCGCCATCCCGCCACAGGCTCAACCAGCCTAGTAGAAGATTGGTCTGCTTTAGGTCGCCGGAGTGTGAACAAAGCTATAGTTTGATACAAAACAATACCTTAACCTGGAAATTGTGCAAACTTTAAGCTAAACCCTAAATCAGCTAACGAGAACTATCGGTCAATGCCGAAAACTTTAAAAACTGCTTCTATTTATATGGTGGTACTTAGGAGCGCCCATTTTCTAAATAAATGACAGGTGAATGAAATGGATTTTATTGAACGAATTCAAGCTCTATCAAAGCGCGTCCCCCAAATATCCGCCAGCCTTCAAACCGAAGAAGCAACTAAGAACGCACTAATAATGCCTTTCCTAAGCTCTGTATTAGGGTACGACGTATTCAACCCAGATGAAGTACTCCCTGAGTACACTGCCGATACTCCAACGAAAAAAGGAGAAAAAGTCGACTATGCGCTGATGAAAGACGGAGAGGTGTTGATGTTGATTGAGTGCAAGAAATATAACGAAAAACTATCAATAAAACATGCTAGCCAATTATTCCGCTATTTTTCAGTCACCAAAGCAAGAATTGCCATATTGACCAACGGTGTTCAGTACCTCTTTTTTACTGATCTGGACGCTCCCAACAAGATGGATGAAAAGCCTTTTTTGGTATTAGATCTGGAGAATATTGATGAACACATAGTGCCGGAAGTTAAAAAGTTGACAAAATCAACATTTGACATGGAGTCTATCGTCAATGCCGCTGGAGAACTTAAATATCTAAGTGACATAAAGAGAATTATCAGTGATCAGTTCAAAAATCCTGAAGAAGAGTTTGTACGCTTTTTTGCCAGCAGGGTTTATGACGGCATGTTAACTCCAAAGGTAAAACAACAGTTTACTGAGATCACGGCCAAAGCTCTCAAACAGTTTATGAAAGACGGTATTAATGAAAGACTTAAGTCTGCAATGGGAGATAGAGCGACCGATGACGTTGAGGAAGTCTCAGGCTCAGATGGCGAAATCGAAAATAAGCCAAGGATAATTACGACCGAAGAAGAGGTTGACGGCTACAATGTCATCAAGGCGATTCTTAGACAAAAAGTCGATGTTAGTAGAATCACCGGACGAGATACGCAAAGCTATTTCGGAGTTCTACTGGACAACAATAATCGCAAGCCTATTTGCAGACTGCACTTTAATACCAAACAGAAATATCTCGGATTAATGGACCATGAGAAGAATGAAACCCGTCATCCGTTAGACTCAGTAGACGATATATTCCTGCATAGTGAAGCCTTACTGCAAACAATCACCTTCTACGAGTAAAGCAAAAGATCGAACGGCGAGCCACTTCATTAAGTGAGTTCGCTGTTATTCTTATCATCCGCGACTTGCCAGACCTCAGAGGCTTGGCTAGACTGCCGCATCGGCGACGATTGTTGGCAATATCTCTATTCTATAAACCGGGCGATGTAATGAAAGCAAAGCAGTATCAGGGCTTTACCCTAATTGAACTTGTAGTGGTGATTATTATCCTCGGGATCCTGGCAGTAGTGGCCGCGCCCAAGTTTATCAATCTGCGCGACGACGCCACAGAGCAAGTGCTCAGGGGCCAGTATGCCGCCTTTGAATCTGCGGTGAAACTCTATCACAGTGGCTATCTGGCCAAGGGAGAACAGGGCGCCATCGACAATCTGGCCAGCTTTGGTGATGGCAGTGTTGATTCCAGTTCCAACGGCTGGCCCTATGCCACCGCAGGCAAAGACACCCATATTTTCGACGCCTGCGAACAGTTGTGGCATGGCCTCACAGATACCGACCTCAGCATAGCCTATGTAGAAGATGCCAATCTGCCTACAACCACTGTCGACGTGGCCTATACCTATAAACAAACGCCCAATACCTGTATCTACCGCTCAGTGTATTTTATCCAGCAAAATGAAGAGACACTGATCATGGAATATCTGCCGGATACTGGTGAAGTCTCGGTTCACAAAACCTTTTGGAGTCAGCCTTAAAGCCTGGCAGTTTCCCCCGGACTCTGATCGAAGTAACGCTTGAACTCCCGGCTGAATTGAGCCGGGCTCTCATAGCCCACTTCCAGTGCCGCTTCCTTCACCTTGAGGCGCTGTCTTTGCAGTAGCTCTTTGGCCTTATTAAGGCGGATCTTCTTCAAGTACTGAATGGGCGATGAGGCCGTGACCTCCTTGAAACAGCGATGAAATGCCGAGGGACTCATGTTAACCAACTCGGCTAACTGCTCTACCTCCACACTTTCACGATAGTTCTGATGCAGATATTTGAGCGCCTTCTCTACCCGGGATAAACGGGTATGACTGAGCGCCAGCGCATATAAAGGCGCCGCATTGTCGGAAGCCAATACCCGAAACAGCAACTCTTGCACCATGGCCTTACCCAAGACCTCGGCTTCCAACGGCGACTGCAGAGCCAGCAGCAAACGCTCGACACAGCAGAGCATGTCTTCACTGTTGGCGGCAACAAAGAAGCCGCGCTGACGAGCATCATCGAGATCCTTGGGCACCTTATGGTGTTGATCCATCATGCGGATCAACTGGTTCAGTTGCTGCAGATCTATATCCACCATGAGTACCAATACCGGTTCTTCCTCGGAAGCAAAGGTTTCACACTCCACCGGCATAGGTACTGTCATCACCAAGGTGTTCTGCGGATCATAGTCATAGATCTTATCTTCGAGATAGACACGTTTACGCCCCTGGCCGACTATCATGATCCCTTGGGAATAACACATGGGGCCACGGCTGCCATAGGCCGAACTGCGAAACAGATGCACCCCTGGCAGGCTGGTGCTGTTGACCCCTTCATCCACCGCCAGGGCCGCCATTAAGGCTGCAATATCACTCATAACACTCTCCAATCATCAGGGTTTGGATACTAGCACCATCACAGAAAAAAGCATCAAAATAGCCATATTCAAGCCCCTATTAACCAATTTAGGCAGGAATAGGCATAAATGCTCCAGCAATGTGTATTTCAATCCAAGCTGAGGGGACTAAGATGGCAGCATAGTTTTTCGGCTGTAGAAGAGAGAAATATCATGCTCAATTTCGACTATCGCAACCCTACCCACATAGTATTTGGTAAAGACAGACTGGCAGAACTGGATCAACTGGTACCGACGAATGCCAGAGTACTGGTGACTTACGGCGGTGGCAGTGTCAAACGCTTCGGCACCCTGGATAAGGTCATAACCGCGCTGGGCGACCGCGTTGTGTTTGAGTTCGGTGGCATTGAGGCCAACCCCAAATATGACACCCTGGCCAGAGCTGCCGAGCTGGCACGGCGCGAATCCATCGACTTTCTGTTGGCCGTTGGTGGCGGTTCAGTGATGGACGGCACCAAGTTTATTGCCCTGGCGGCAAAATTCGATGGCGACAGCAGCAGCTTGCTGCATCACGGTTTAAACCCGGTTCCGGTCACAGAGGTACTGCCTGTCGGTACAGTGGCGACACTGCCAGCTACAGGCTCAGAAATGAATGCTTTTGCAGTGGTCAGCCATCAGGGTGGCAAGTTTCCCGTGACTCATCCGCAGAGTTTCCCGGTATTCTCCGTGCTGGATCCCAGCCTGACCTTCAGTCTGCCGAAGATCCAGGTCGCCAACGGCGTAGTCGACTCTTTCGTGCACGTGGTCGAGCAATACGTCACCTTCCCCGTGGATGCCAGAGTTCAGGACAGAATGGCCGAAGGCATACTGAAGACCCTGATTGAAGTGGGCCCTGTCACAGTGGCCGAGCCGGAGAACTATGATGCCCGCGCCAACCTGGTGTGGAGTGCCACCTCGGCGCTCAACGGCATGATAGGCAGCGGCGTACCGGCAGACTGGACCACTCATATGATAGGCCACGAGCTGACTGCCATGTTCGGCATAGATCATGCGCAAACGCTGGCCGTAGTCCTGCCCTCTGTATGGCGGGTGCGCAAGGAACAGAAACGCGCCAAACTGCTGCAATATGCCGAGCGGGTTTGGGATATCACTTCGGGTGATGAAGACAGCCGTATCGAGCAAGCCATTGCAGCCACCCAGGCCTTCTTTGAACAGGTTGGCCTCAAGACTCGTCTGCGCGACTATGATGTACCGCAAGAGCGTATCGCCGATGTTGTTGCCGCACTGGAAGCTCACGGCATGACCGCCTTGTCTGAAACCGGCGATCTTGGTCTGGACAGCAGCCGTGAAATCCTTGAGCTTGCCTGGTAATTCGACCGACCGATAAGACTGAACTTTGAGTCAGTGAATTAACCCACTCAGCTAAATCAAAAATCAGCAAAAGGTGCGAGAAATACCGAGGTTATCCAGGTACAAAACGTCTGGATAATACTTTAAACGCCCGCCAAGAAAGCAGAATGCCGTTCACTTGGGGTGAACGGCATTCATTAGCAATCAAAACAACACACTAAATAAGTTATGTTATACGTCCATACAAGCCTTAAGCTTGTTCATGGCGTTTTTCTCCAACTGGCGGATCCGCTCGGCAGACACCTGATAGGTATCGGCCAATTCCTGCAGTGTGGTCTTTTCATCGTCCAACCAACGGGCCCGCAGAATATGCTGGCTGCGCTCATCCAAGGTCTTGATGGCAGACAACAGCTTGTTCTGGGCGTTGGATTCCCAGTTGTCATTTTCTACCTGGGCGGCCAAGTCGGAAGAATGGTCTTCCAGATAAAGCGCCGGGGCAAAGTCATGATCATCATCGTGATCATTGGTCAGGTCGAAGGCCGGATCCTGCGCCGCCATTCGCGACTCCATCTCGGTCACATCCTGTTTGGATACGCCAAGGTTTTCGGCCACCATAGTGACCTCTTCATCGCTGAACCAACCCAGACGTTTCTTGGCCTTACGCAGGTTGAAGAACAACTTACGTTGTGCCTTGGTGGTGGCGACTTTGACTATGCGCCAGTTCTTCAACACATATTCATGAATTTCTGCCTTGATCCAGTGCACGGCGAAAGATACCAAACGTACACCCACATCAGGGTCGAAACGCTTGACCGCCTTCATCAGGCCTATGTTGCCTTCCTGGATCAGGTCTGCCTGTGGCAGACCATAACCCGCATAACCGCGGGCAATATGCACCACAAAACGTAAGTGCGACATAATCAGTTGCTTAGCCGCCTGCAGATCACCTGTTTCCTGCAAACGCTTCGCCAGCTCATACTCCTGCTCGGCGTCCAGCATTGTCATGCTGTTTACCGAATGGATATAGGCCTCGAGACTGCTGCTCCCCTGGGGAACCATCAGTGCCATTGATTGCGTTTGATCAGTCATTCACGCTCCTGTTTCTTACTGCTTTGATGCTCATTTCGGGTCGAAAAAAACGCTGATGAGCCGATGCACTATCGGTCAATTGACATATATTGTCAACGCCGTATCCAACATCCGGGATTATTTTCACCCCGAAAATAGGACAATGCAAGTGAAGATAAGTTCATTTTTACCTCAATGAGGCTCTATGGCTCGCAGGTGTTGGCGTACCGACAGGAAAGACCCCAACCAACCCAAAAATGACGCCAGTGCCATCATCTGCAGCAGCTCAACAAAGGTCAGAGACTGCATCTCAAGTTGGCTGCCATACAGGCCCAAAAGCGAGGCCAACGCCCCATCCAGGTACCAGACCAAGAGGTTGATTATCACCCAGGCGAGTATACCGCCGATAACACCATACCAGATGCCGGTGTAGAGAAAGGGCCGCTGAATAAAGGCTTCCGTGGCCCCGACCAGCTTCATGACCTCAATTTCACTGCGCCGATTCATGATAGCCAGGCGAATAGTGTTGCCTATGACCAGCACCACAGCCAGGATCAGCAGTGCCGCCAACGCCAGCACGGTACGTTCCAGCAAGCGCACCAGCGCCTGTAAGCGCTCCAGCCACTCGATATCCAGACGGCCAAAGCTCACCTCAGGCTCACGCTCCAGCTTGGTCAAAAGCTCTCTGGCGCCTGCGGGGCTGGAATACTTTTCAGTGGGGATCACGCTGATCACCGCCGGCAAAGGGTTGCTTTCCAGATAGGAGAGCGCCTCGCCGAAACCAGACAGCTGTTGGAACTCCGCCAGTGCCTCGTCACGATTGATATAGTCGACCGTGTCGATTTCCGGGTAAACCTTAATCCGCGCCAGCAGGCTCTGAATACTCTGCTCTGAGCGGTTCCCCTCAATAAACAAGGAGATCTGTGCCGCACTGTTCCAGGATTGGGTAATGGTTTCGGCATTTTTTACCAGCACCTGCAAGGCGGCCGGCAAACTCAGACTGACCCCCAGCACAGCCATGGTCATCAGCGATGAGATAGGGTTGCGCCACAACTCACCCATGCTGGCCATGGCATGCTGTATATGGCGGATAAAAAACATCACTATCCGGCCGGAAAGCGGGAGTTTACTGCGGGTCAATGAAGGCTGGGCAGACATAGCTTATTCCTTAGCGCTCATGGGGCTGGTCCCCAGTTCTTCACCACCTATCATCCGCCCCTGCTTCAGGGTCAGGGTGCGGTACTTCATTCTGGCGATAAGACCGAGATCATGGGTGGCAATCAACACGCTGGTGCCCGCATCATTGAAGGTTTCAAACAGCCTGAGAATATCCATGGACAGCTTGGGGTCCAGGTTACCGGTCGGCTCATCGGCCAGCAATAGAGGGGGTTTGTTGACTATCGCCCTGGCAATACCTACCCGCTGCTGCTCACCGCCAGAAAGCATAATGGGGTTATGGCGCTCTTTACCATAGAGTCCCACCATATCCAGAGCACCGGCGACCCGCTTGCGGATCTCCCCCAGGGTAAAACCTTCGATAACCAAGGGCAGCGCCACATTGTCAAACACGCTGCGGTCCATCAATAGATGGTGGCTTTGGAAGATCATCCCGATATCGCGGCGCAGATAAGGCACATGGCCGCGCTTGATACCGGCGATATCATGACCGTTGATCCATACCCGGCCGGCACTGGCGCGCTCGATAACAGTGATCAATTTGAGCAAGGTACTCTTACCGGCTCCGGAATGTCCGGTAAGAAAGGCCATTTCGCCCCGCTGAAGATGAAAACTCACATCAGACAGTGCCTTTTGGCCCCCGGCGTAAATTTTGCTGACCTGCTCAAATCGAATCATATATCAGTTATCCCCCTTCTCCTGACTGAACAGGGCTTCGATAAAGTCTTTGGCATTGAAGGTACGCAGATCGTCTATCTGCTCTCCCACGCCTATGTAACGAATAGGAATACCAAATTTATCGGCAATGGCAAAGATAACTCCGCCTTTGGCTGTGCCATCCAGCTTACTGATACTGATACCGGTAACCCCGACCGCTTCCTGGAACAGTTGCGCCTGACTGATGGCATTCTGGCCCGTACAGGCATCCAAGGTCAGCATCACTTCATGGGGAGCGTCCGGATCCAGTTTCTTCATCACCCGAACCACTTTCTTCAGCTCGTCCATCAGATGGCTCTTGTTCTGCAAGCGACCTGCGGTATCGGCAATCAACACATCAACATTTCTGGCCTTGGCAGCCTGCAGGGCATCAAACAACACAGAAGCGCTATCAGCACCTGTATGCTGGGCAATCACAGGAATATCATTGCGCTGGCCCCAAACCTGCAACTGCTCAACTGCAGCGGCGCGGAAAGTATCACCGGCAGCCAGCATGACAGACTTGCCTTCGCGCTGATACTGTTTGGCCAACTTGCCTATCGTAGTGGTCTTGCCAACGCCGTTGACACCCACCATTAAAATAACGAAAGGCCCGGCAGCATTGTCCGGCACCAGAGGCGCACTCACAGGCTCCAGCGTCGCCAGCATCTCCTGCTGCAGCAATTCATATAAGGCTTCGGCATCCTTGAGCTGCTTGCGTGAAGCATGATCTGTCAGGCTGGAGATCAACCGACTGGTGGTTTCTACCCCAACGTCGGCAATAAGCAGTTGCTCTTCCAGCTCTTCAAACAGGTCATCATCAATCTTTTTACCACGAAAAAGCCCGATAAAACCGCTACCGATATTTTCGCTGGTGCGCATCAGCCCCCGCTTGAGGCGGGCAAAGAAGCCCTCTTTAGCAGGTTTTGCCTGTGGCTCAGGTTGAGCTTGTTCCTCGGCAACCTGTTCAGCTTGTGCTTTTTCAGCGGCCAAACGTTCAGCTTCGGCTTGCTCGGCCTGGGCCTTTTCAACAGCTAAACGTTCGGCTTCTGCCTGTTCTGCCTGGGCCTTTTCAGCGGCCAGACGTTCGGCTTCGGCTTGCTCTGCCTGCGCCTTTTCAGCAGCAATACGCTCGGCTTCAGCTTGTTCAGCCTGGGCCTTTTCAGCGGCCAGACGTTCGGCTTCGGCCTGCTCGGCTTGGGCCTTTTCAGCGGCAATACGCTCGGCTTCGGCCTGTTCGGCCTGGGCCTTTTCAGCGGCAATACGCTCGGCTTCTGCCTGTTCGGCCTGGGCCTTTTCAACCGCAATACGCTCGGCTTCGACCTGCTCGGCCTGGGCCTTTTCAGCGGCCAGACGCTCGGCTTCGGCTTGTTCGGCCTGGGCTTTTTCAGCAGCTAAACGTTCGGCCTCTGCCGCGGCTTCTGCAGCCTGTTGTTCGGCGAGTTTGGCCGCCTGTTCGGCTTCGTCGTTGTGTTTGTCTTTACGAAACCAGGAAAAAAAACCTTTCTTTGCCATCAGTGCTACCAGTGCTCAACATCGTGGGGGATCTTCAGGAGCCGGGCTCCCGCTTGAGGTCGCAACTATTTCCCTGGAGCAGCGGGGCCTGTTACTGGCATTCCCGAGCGATAAAGGGCTTTAGCTTCATCTCACCTTTTCGGCTGAGTTTGTTATAAAATAGCGACGCTTTTAAGGTGGCATAGTCTACCACTTTCTTTCTTCAGGCAAAATCACGGGGGCAAGATGGCCAAAAATAGACCGGGCAGCGGTCAGGTTCGTATTATCGCAGGCCAATGGCGCTCGAGAAAATTACCCATCCAGGATCTGGAAGGCCTGAGACCAACCACAGACAGGGTGCGGGAAACTCTTTTTAACTGGCTGGCAGGTGAACTCAGTGGCAGCTCGGTATTGGACTGTTTCGGTGGCAGTGGCGCTCTGGCATTGGAAGCCCTGTCCCGCTATGCCGCTTTTGCCAGAGTCTATGAACTGCAAAAAACTGCGGCTCAGCAACTGCAGCAGAATCTGCAAACCCTAAAATGCGATAGTGCCGAGGTCATTAACGGCGATGTATTGGCCGGTTTGGCGCGCCCTGCCGATCGCCGTTTCGATATCGTGTTTATCGATCCCCCTTTTCGCAAGGGGCTGGCCGAGCAAACCCTAACCCTGCTGGCCCGGCATCAATGGCTCAACCCAGGCGCCCTCATCTATCTCGAAGTGGAATCTGAATTGCAGCAGTTACCGATACCGGCTGACTGGGAGGCATTGAAAGAGAAACAGGCTGGCCAGGTCAGCTACCGCCTGTATCGCGTCCAGGGAGGAGCCGAGTCATGAAAGCCGTATTAGTGTTGGGAAAACTGGCGACCCTATTGGCCTGGGTGTTGATGTTTTTCAATCTGTTCAGCCCGTTTGAAGGCAATATCGGCGTGATACTCACCATACTTCTCGGGGTAACCGCCATGATGCATGGGCTGCAGGTGCTGATATTCCACACGATATTTTGTCAGTTGTTGCCGCTCAAGGCTAAAGACTATCTCAACGCCTTTCTATTCGGGGTGTTTGCCTTGCTGGATTACCGCCAGCGAGCGCTGAGTAAACTGGCTGCAGAAACCTCGGCAAACACTCAAGATTAAGGTGGCAAAGGCGCCTCTTTACCCTTGGCCAATATTTCCAGAATTTGCTGCAAATGCTGGCTCAAAGCTTCAGCCTCGGCTGCCGCAAACCTTTGCTTGAGGGATGCATCGAGTTGAGTCGCCAGCTCCGCCTTCACAGCTGAGAGGGCCGGTTGGTTCTCTTCAACCTGTAACTTGGCAACGCTGAGAGCCAACAACTTAAGCTCAGGCAACAACTCTATTTGCTTCAGTGGTGCCAATAAGCCTGGGTCGTCAACACTGAGTCGTTGATCCAAAGTCACCAGCAGTTGGTCAACCCGCGCCAAAGTCTGCTCCCCACGCTGATACAGAGGAGTTATGGCAACATCATTGGCAAAATCAGTGAGTTGATAAAGCGTCACACTCAGAGTCAGCACAATTAACAACAGCGGCAGTGACAACCCGAACACCAGACCGACCCAAAAGTTATTGATACCGGATAAAAAGGCTCGCATTGCTCCTCCGCTGTCAGCAACAAGGCCATCCAATGGATGGCCCGGGATCACAGGAATTTGATTGCCAAGGGGTACTTGTATTCCACGCCTTCACTGGCCTTGACTGCTGCGACTATGGTCACCACCACATCAAAAATTGCCAGCACGGCCACCAGCACCAAACCTATGCCAACAAAGATCAGGATCAAGCTGATGATGGTGTAAATGATCATACTGATTTTGAAGTTCAGGCAATTACGGCCGCAAACATCGACAAATTCAAACTCTTCCCGTTTCATCAACCAAACGATCAACGGCCCCAAGATAGTGCCCAAAGGGATCAGGTAACCGGCAAAACTCGCCAGGTGCACCAACATTCCCATGTCTCTTTCCTGCTTTTCCATGTTGTTTCCTAACTTTTTCAGTTCAAAGCCAAACTATCCGGGCCATAGAGGCGCATCTGCCAGTCTTCTATGCTGCCCCGCTCCAGTCGGCGCTGCAAGCTGCCTACCCAGCTGGAGGCCAAACCTTCACAACTGAGCAGCCTATCATAGGCGGCCGCATCAAATTCGGGGCGAAAATACAGCTTCATCGCCTCGGCAACACTGATATCGGTACGCCTTTGTTTCAATATCAGGGCATCCTGACAGTTTATGATGCCAGGCTTAAGCACCCGATAGAACCAACCTGACATACCCGTTTGCTGCATGGCAAGGGCAAAGTCCCGCTGACCATATTGGTGATTGAGCTTAAAGCAGGGGGAACGCGGTTGGGTGACCTGCAGCTCAACTTCGCCAAAGCTGAGGATATCGCCGATATGAATATCCGCCTCGGTCAGGCCAACACTGCTGATGTTTTCTCCCATGGCCGGTGCATCCTGCCCCGCGGTTATCAGCCCCATGCGCCGGTAATAGCCATAGTGCTCGCGAGGAAAATGATGCAGCACCCTATCCGGGCCACCATGATGTTTGGGATCCGCCTGGGCATCACCCGCAACCCTGTCGCCGAAAACCTCCAGCGTCGCCATCCGAGACTTGTTATCTATCCCGCTTGCCAGCTTGTCCCTGAATGTCAGTTTATCACCGGCATACAGCCCAGAAATCTTGTCAATCAAACACTTGGTCACGTTACGTCTCCCTTCGGGTGCCAAAGCCCGATCATACTCCAAGCTTACGGGACAGATCACGGACATTTCCATACAAAGCGGCGCTATTGTATGGCCGCAGCGCCGAGGACAATGCCCGGGATTTCTTATGTATTCAGGAGAAGTAATATGAAAGCATTCAGATTCAGCGCCCTGGCCCTTGTTGGGGCTGCAGTAAGCAGTGCCGCCTTGGCGGACAACACTGACGTTTATATCCGTAATGGCCAGATTTACAGCCATGAAAACAGTTTCTTTGTCTCTGCCGGTGCCTATCAGGGCAGCGAACTCTATCAAGGCGTCGATTCCAAGCTGCGTCCATTCGGTAACCTGGGTTATAACGGCAAGGACTTCAACGCCTCACTGGCCAATATCAACTACCGTTTTTTCGGTAATGATAAAGATCTGTTCAACCTGAGTGTGTTTCTGGGTAGTCCGGGTATTGCCTTGAAAGACTCAGACGCAGCAGCGCTTGGCGGTATCCATGAACGTAAACTGAGTGGCGATCTGGGTATCAACCTGGATACCCAACTGGGATTCGGTACTCTATCCACCTCGGTACAACATGACGTAACCAACAGATACAACGGCTTTATCGGCCAGGTCCGTTACGCCGTACCACTGAATCTGGGCTGGGGCACTGTCGTTCCCTACGCCGGCGTCAGCTACTTGAGCCGTGACTTTACCCAGTACTACTTCGGAGTCAGCAAGGCTGAAGCCAATAAGCAGCATAAGTACTACCAACCGGGCAAAGCCTTCACCTACAACGCAGGTTACAAGCTGATTGTGCCTCTGGGCGAACATCTCGAACTCAGCCAAAGCAGCAACTACAGCTACCTGGATTCCGCCATTGCCGACTCGCCGATTGTCGATGGCAAACAGCAGTGGAACGCCAACCTGGCACTGACTTATTACTTTTGAGTTTGAGATCATTGGATGAAATCGCTTAAAAACCTCTTTTTTACCATAGGCTTAGCCATAGTAGTCAGTGGCTGTGCGACCCATTATGACACCCAGAAATTTTCCTGGGATCTCGACAAAGACTTTACGAGAACTCAGGTGGACTCAAATACTTGGTGGAATAACTACGTTAACAACCATAACGACAAATATATAATGGCGGCACTCTGTCAGAAACACCGCTACTCCCAGTACTGCAAAGGTTAATTTATAGCGACCTATAACTTGGATTTTGGGCTGGCTATATTTTCAATACTGTCAACCGCATTACTGAATGTTTGTGGGTAAAGGGGTGACCAAGTCCCCCTTTATGCCAATTGAGCTGTCACTTATGTAACCGGAGTGATAATTTTGCTTTATCTAAACCCGCATGCTTACCGGCAGGAAATGGCAAACACTCGCATAACACTCGTAGAAGACGATAATAAGATCAGTGACCTTCTGACAGATTATCTCAGAAACCAACATTTCGATGTTGAACGAATAGATGACGGCAGTCGCGCAGGACAACTTATCCTCGAACGTCAACCTGAACTGGTGATCCTGGATCTTATGTTGCCGGGGAGTGATGGTCTGAGTATCTGCCGTGAAATCCGCGCCCAATACCAAGGCAAGATACTGATCCTGACCGCCAGTGAGGACGACATGGATCAAGTGGCCGCACTGGAGATGGGCGCCGATGATTTTGTCAGTAAACCAATCCAACCCAGGGTACTCCTGGCCAGGATCCGCATGTTGCTAAGACGTCAGGAAAATGTGCCAACGGAAAGCAATCGCGAACGCCAGTTCGGAGAACTCTACCTGGATAATGCCCGCAAGTTTTGCGCCATCAGTCAGGTAGAAGTCAACCTCACCACTGCCGAATTTGACCTGCTATGGCTGCTGAGCTCACATCCGGATGAAATACTGTCGCGGGAGTATCTGGTCAAGGAAACCCGCGGCATAGAGTACGACGGAATAGACCGCAGCATAGATAACAAGGTAGTGATTTTAAGGAAGAAATTAGGTGACAACCCCAGCTTGCCGCGCAAGATAATCACGGTAAGAGGCAAGGGTTATCTATTTGTACCGGATAGGTGGTAATGAAACGGCTGTTTATCTTCTCCTACCTGGTGCTGGTGTTTCTGTTTTTCACCTGCTTCATTTTTGTCTTTCAACTGGACTTCTTTTCCTCCGATGAGTGGGAAGCCGACTATCAGGATCGCTCCTATATGTCTCTGATCCAGTTGTTATCGGATATCTCGACGGCCGAGGGCGTTGCCAGTGCCGAGGCCTCGCTTGAGCAAGTGCTCGGCAACCTGCACAAACAGCTGAGGGTCATCTCGCTGGACTCGGATGAGCTGTCGGCTGACGAGAAACAGCGCCTGAGAGAAAACCAGCGTTATATCAAAGATGTGGAAGAGGATATCTCCTACATCATGTTCCAGGGCTCAGACAAGGTGTATGCCATCAGCCGCGATGAGTCCGCGCCCTTCTGGCAGGAATACTACTTCAAAGAATCCATTGCTTTCTGGGTGATGTTTCCGGTACTGGCTTTTATCAACTTTGTGCTGCTCTATCTATTGGCCCGGCGCCTGCGCCGCTTGGAGCGGGTCCACAGCGCCTTTGCCAATGGTGATTTCAAAGTTAGAGCCAAAACAGGTGTGTGGCACAAAGTGGGACACCTGAACCAATCCTTCAATCAAATGGCTGACAAGATAGCCAAACTCATCGATAGCAACAAACAACTCACCAATGCCGTAGCCCACGAAGTGCGTACACCTATATTCAGGATCCGTTGCAATCTGGATATGCTGGACGATTCAGGCGTTCGCCCGGAGCAAATGCCCTATCTGGAAGGCATACATCAGGATCTGGATGAACTCGGCACCATGGTGGACGAATTGTTGCATTACGCCAAGATGGAGCGACGCCAGGCGCCATTACAATTGAGCTACCAATCATTGGATACCGCACTGCAGGAGTTGATCGCCCACCTGCAGTTTGAAACCGACATCGCCCTTGAACTCACCACGGCAGAACCACTAACGGCCATGATAGACCTGCGCCTCTGGCACAGGGCCGTCAGTAATATCATCCGCAACGGCTACCGTTATGCCCACCAAAAAGTCAGCATAAGAATTAGCGGCGACACAGATAGGATCTGGCTGCATATTGCCAACGATGGCCCAGGGATCCGGGATGAAGACAAGCAGCGCATTTTTGATCCCTTTGTTCGCATCGACAAATCACGGGATCGCGGCAGCGGCGGTCACGGCTTGGGACTGACCATCAGCGCCCAAATCATTCGCCAGCACGGTGGAGACATTGCCATCAGCGACAACCAAGACGGTGGCCCAAGCTTCGATATCTGGTTACCTAAACAGATAAAAAAAGCCCCGTTAAGAAACGGGGCACCAGCGAATCAGTGGGGAATCAGCGAGTGAATCACCGCGCCATAAAGAAGACTCGCAATCGAGACTAAGCCCATCACATGACAAGCTTGTGACTCTAATAAGACATTGGTATGAAAATAAAAAATGCCCGCGGCAGCGGTCAACTGCAACGGGCCAAGGGTGAAACCTTACTTGAAACTAAAGCTCAGTGATGCGCACACTGTTGCTCATGATGCCAGGCATTAAAACGGCTCTGGGCCATGACCAGCAGCAGCACCATAGACAGGCTGCCCATCACCAAAGTCACTGCAAATGGCGCACTGAGGTCGGTTTGCTGCACCAGACCGGCCAGTAAAGAGGCGCCGCTCATCTGAATACAACCGAGCAAGGCTGCCGCAGTACCGGCACGCTCGCCGAAGGCCGCCAACGCCATACTGGTTGCCGGACCCAGCAGGAAGGCGAAACCGACACACAGCAACATCATGGGCAACATAAAGCTCATGGCGGCAGCCATACCTTGCTGAGGGCCATAGATCTGCAGTACAGGTTGCATCGCGGCAGAAGCCAGCAGCAACCAGAGCGAAAACACAACGGTCGTGCGATTTCCAAGGCGTTTGGTGACCACTGGCGCGGCAAAGCAGGCAATAATGTTCACCAAGGCGTTGAGGCCAAACAGGCCACTGAATGCCAGCTCTGACATACCCAAATGATCAATCAGCCACACAGGTGCGTAGGAAACATAGCTCAATATTGAGGCCATACCCGCCATGCAGCAGAAGGCATAAAACAGGAAGTGGCGTTCGGCCAATACAGGCTGATAGCGGCCCCAGCGGTACAGCGGCCCACTGCTGACAGTATTCTGCGGCCGGGTTTCTGGAAAACGCATACTCACCAGCAGCAGGATCACCAAGCCGTAAACAGCCATAAGCCCAAAGGTAGAGCGCCAACCGAATTGCATCGCCATCACGCCGCCAAGCGTTGGCGCCAGTGCGGGGATGACGCAAATCGCACCGTTGAGATAGCTGTAGATACGGGAACTTTCAGCCGGTGTATAACAGTCACGCACCGCGCTAAACACCACAATAGAGGTGGAGCAGGCCGCCAACCCCTGCAATACCCTGGCAATCTGTAACCATTCGAACTCCATGGCAACCACAGCCAACAGTGCACTAAGCACATAGAGAGCAATCCCCCCCAATGCCACAGGCCTGCGGCCAAATCTGTCTGCCAAGGGGCCTATGAGGATCTGCCCTACCCCCATAGCGAACAGAAAAAGCACCAGAGTCGACTGGACTTCGCCGGCACTGACGCCATATTCAATCGCCATAGTCGGCAAAGAGGGCAAGTAGATATCGATAGCCAGTGGGCTTAACAGCACCATGGCCATCAGCATAGGCAGGAGGTTTTTTGCCATAGGTTGTCGTTCAATCCTGAGTGAAAACTGAGATGGGGCACATTCTAATGAACTGGTGGTATGAAAAGAAATGATATAATCTCACAACATAATTTCCTCTGAGGAATATCAGGGTGAATCTGGATAACCTGGCCCGTATCGACCTCAACCTGTTGGTCATGTTGCAGGTGCTACTGGAAGAGCGCAGCGTGACCCGCGCCGCCAATCGACTGCACCTGAGTCAATCTGCTTTGAGCAAGAGCCTCAACCGCCTGCGCGACATGTTGGGCGATCCTCTGTTTCAGCGCACCGCCCACGGCCTCAAACCGACGGCTCACGCTGAACAGTTAGCGCAACATCTGCCTATCGCCTTACAGAGTCTGCATCAACTGACCCAACCTCCCGTGTTTACCCCGGCCAGCAGTAATCGGCAGTTTTCGCTCACCATGGTAGAAAGCGCCTATGAAACCCTGCTGCCCAGTTTTATCGGTCGCCTGCTCAGTAACGCCCCCAATGTCAGGCTCGACTCCTACGTCTGGACCGAAAAATCGATGCAGGCACTACAACAGGGGCAGATAGATTTGGGAATTTCGGGAAGGGATCTGCAGCCCAGCTCCAGTTTTCACTTCAGCCAGTTGCCGGAAGGGATCCTGTATCAAACTCTGTTTCAGGATCATCAGGTGTGTCTGGTGCGCGAAGGACACCCGGCGCTGCAAGCTCAAAAGAACAGGGTCTGGGATCTGGCGGCCTACCTGGCGCTGCCCCATGTACAGGTGCGTTGCGAAGGTAATGATTGGTGGGCGCTGGATTATTTTCTGGCGGACCTCGGTCATCATCGCCGCCTCAGTGCCACAGTGCCCGACTTCTACGGTGCTGCCAGTATTTGCGCTCACAGTGACTTGGTATTTACCCTGCCCTCCAGTTTTGCACTGCACGCCTGCAAGCTTTACTCGCTGCAGCAATTGCCACTGCCGATAGACTTTATGCCCATGGCTTATGTGCTGCTCTGGCATGAGCGCAATAACGACGACCCCGGCCACCGCTGGATGCGACAGCTGATAGGTGACAGCATGAGCAGTAAAAAGACCGCCTGAGCAGCGGTCTTGGATTAAATGTGATTAGAGCACGAAGGTCGCAACCTTGGCATTGAGATCGGTCGCACGCACCTTGAGCGCCTTGGCGTGTTCAAGGTCGTCCATGGCGGTGGCGGTGATCTCATCGGTAACATCCTTGATGGCCGTGGTGTTTTGGGTAATCTCCCCTGTTACCTGAGTCTGCTCTTCCGCCGCCGTGGCTATCTGTCCGGCCATATCCGATATCTGCGCCACTGCAACGGCTATCTCTTCCAGCGCCTTACTGGCCTCTTCGGCATCGCCGACACTGCGGCCTGCCATCTGGCGGCTGTTTTCCATGGAGGCTACCGCCCTGGCGGTGGTTTGCTGCAATGCCTCTATGGTGTCGTGGATTTCGGAGGCCGAATCCTGAGTTCGTTGGGATAGAACCCTCACTTCATCGGCCACTACGGCAAAGCCGCGCCCTTGTTCGCCGGCGCGGGCAGCCTCGATGGCGGCGTTCAACGCTAACAGATTGGTCTGGTCGGCCACCCCTTGAATTGCGGTGAGAATAGCGCTGATAGCCTGGGCATGACGATTGAGCTCATTAATCACTTCAGTGGTTTGGCCTACTTCCTCGGCCAATGAATGTATCGAGTCTCGGGTCTGCAGTACCAGACTCTTACCCTGCTGCGAGCTGCAGGAAGATTGCTGCGCTGCAGTAGCGGTCAACTCGGCGTTGGCGGCAATCTCCTGAGTGGCACTGGCCATCTCGGTAACTGCGGTAGCCACCATGGTTACTTCCTGCTGCTGCCTTTGCAGCTCAACAACCGAGCTCTGGGTGGTGTTCAACCCCCGTTCGGCATCCAGATCCAATTCGGCCGCCAACTGACGTATATGGCTTATCAGCTGATGCTGGGCCGAAACAAAGCGGTTGAAGTTGTCGGCCAGCTCGGCCACTTCATCATTGCTGTCGACCTTGATCCTTTGGGTCAGATCGCCATTGCCGTCGGCAATCCGTGCCAGCGCCTGGGATACCCGCCCAAGCGGGGCCAACAAGAGTCCAAGAAACCAAGAGATAGCCGCCGTGCTCACCAGTAACACGAGCGCCGCCAAACCAACCTGGGTCCAAAGCAATTTGCCAAGCGGTGCTTCAAGCGTTGCCTTATCCAGCAGCAGCAAGAGCTGCCAGTCAGTATCCGGGATGGCCGTTGCCCAAACAAGTTTGTCCCGACCATCGGCATCAAAATACAGAGATTGCAACTGCGCCGTTTTTTGAATATTGGCCAGAATGCCCGCACCGAGATCATCATCAATTTCGGCAACCGGACGCATCGCCTTGCTGCCATCCTTATAAGCGATGACGGTACCGTCGTTATGCATCATGATGGCAAAACCCGCGGCCGGGATCGCCATGCTGTTGACCTCGGCCACCAGAGTATCAATTGCCAAGTCACCGCCTATCACCCCTTTGGCGGTTGGCTGCGCCAAAGAGACCACCTGAATACCATAGCCGCTGTCGATATAGGGTTTGGTGATAATGGCCCGGCCTTTGGCCATGGCATCCTGGTACCAGGGACGGCTGCGGGGGTCGTAATGGCTGTTGTCCACGCTGGGATCGGCATCCTGCATTTTGCCGTCACTGCCACCGAAGTAGACTGACTCCAGCTTGCCGGCCGCTCTGGCCTGTTGCAGTGCAGGCACAAAGTCATCACTTATGTATTCCCGCAAGGATGAAACCACGTTGGTGCGAATCGCCAACCACTCGGTGACACGCTGTGCCTGCATCTCACCAATACGCTTTAACTCTTGCTGACTGGCTTGCAGCAGTTGTGTTTTCTGAGTGCTGTAGCTTTGCCAGGAAAGCAGAGCCACTACCAGGGTCAGTGCCAGTACCACACACACCAGCAACTTGTGTTTCAATGAGCGGAGTTTCATCATTAGCAGGGTCCGATATTTGGGAAAAGCCCACAGCCATAGGCACAGTAAGATTTTGCGAGATAATTACATATTCTGTCGCTGCAGTTGAGAGTTAGTTCACAATCATTTGAAAAACCAACCTAAACTGCAACAAAAACCATTTTTCAAGTACTAAATCACAGTTGATGAATAAATATTTATTCGGGGAACTCCTACCTCTTAACGCTTTCTTAATAAAGCGGTATTAAACATGATAAATAATGAAGTAGATTTAAACCTGACCTGAGCCAAGCAAGTCCGGAGGAAGAAAAATGTATCGACAGTTTGCGCAGAATCTGCCACTCAATCCCAGAACCTTGACGGGAGCCCTGCTGAGTCTCTGCGCTTTTAGCCTGGTCCTCTTGCTTATGCCCCTGGTGTTGATCTTGGCAGCAACCACACTCCTGTGTCTGGGCCTGTTTGGCCGCAACTACTTAAAGCGTCAATTGGCCAGTATCCAGCAATGTCGCCACAAAGGCAGACAAAGAGATCTCTATGACTTGGAGCCCAACTTGTGCCGGGATTCTGGATTGGGTTCAAGAGGTCGAATCCTAGAACACGAACCGGATTAATCGGCGAGTAGTTCCTGCGCCCGTTTCAGGGCACGCCGCTCATCCACCGACTGGCTCAGTTGCAATACGCTCTCCACCTGTTGTTGCAATGACTGCCACAAGGGGCCTATCACCTCCAGTTCACGCTCGTCGGCACGCTCTCGTGCCAGTCGCAACCAGGCAACGGCCTCCACTACGTCTATGCGTCCTAAGCAACCATCGGTCAAGGCTATCGCCAATTCAATCATGGCGGTCACACTGTGACCATAGCGAATAACCTGCCTTAAGTAACTCTCTGCCTGGGACAGATCTGAACCAAATGCAGCATCATCGTTAAGCATATGCTGCGCCCGCGCCAACATGGCATCCAGCTGTCCCTGCTCTGCCGCCTCGGCGAGCCATTGTTCACTGGCACTCAGGTCTGCTTCACAGCCTTCGCCACGGGCCAACATCAGGGCAAGGTGGTATTGAGCGTGAGGATCGCCGGCTCTGGCCGCCCGGGTGATGTGTTCAAAGGCTTGTTGCAGCTGACCGCGTTGATAACAGAGCACCCCGAGATTGGCCATAGCCTCAGATTGCTCGTTGGCGGCGGCAGCACTGAGGAAACGTTCGGCCTCGGCTTCATCTTTAGCCAGCTCACCACTACCCACCAGATAGAAGTAGCCCAGGAGTGCCATGGCATCGGTCACGCCGGCTTCTGCTGCTTGACGAATCGCCCGCTGCCCGGAGGCGATATCGACATCGCCGCGATAGCCATGAATTAGGGCGACGCCGTGCTCAAACAAGGCCTTGGGCTCGCGTGCTGCCGCCTCGGCAAACCAGTGTGCCGCCTTGGCCAGCATGCGCGCCGAATCACCGGCAAGCGGTTCGTCAGCCTTATCTTGCAGGGCCTGCTCCTGGCCCCGGGCAATCAGAGCACGATTCTTGAGCGCCATCCCCAACAGATATTGCGCCTCGGCATCATCTTCCATCACGGCCCGATAGCAGAGCTCACGTCCGGCCTGCAGATCAAAATCATCGAAGCGGTATTCAGGAGCTTCCCGGCCCTTTAGTCTGGGATAGGCCAGTTCCATCAGTTTCAGCAGATCGCCGATGGCCTTTTTGGCCAGTTGCAGCAGTTGTGTTTCGGTGAGGTGGAACTTTTCCGGATGGGCGCCGCGGTTGCCATCGGCCCTCAGCCTATGCAGCGCCCGGGTGATGCGCACATCGATCAACCTCTGGCGATTGAGCTGTTCGATACGATCATAAAGGTTGGGACTGTCAAAACTGAGTTTGGCCGGTGCAGCCAACAGCTCAGTCAATCTGTGGGCAAAGCTGCGAACATGCAGCAGTGCCTGGGTTGGCACATCCTGCACGTAGCGCTTGGCAGTCCGGTACTCCCGGGCCAAGTCTTCCGACACACTGGCAATAAAAGCAACATCATCCAGCACAGTCTGACCTCACAAGGCCGCAGGAGCGGCCAGTAGAGAGTTGATTATTAACCCTTACGGGCAACCCGATAAAGGCGGAATAAGGCCACATTGACGAACAAACCAATGAAAGCCACCAAGGTATCCACCAGCAACTGCAGTGGCATACCACCAGCCTGCCCAAGTTGCGACAGCACACTCCCCATGATCAGTAGCGGAAAGTAGCTCAGCAGCACCAAGATTGTCTTGCCGGTGAGTCCGCTACTGAACTCAAAACTGGCCTTGATGGCCTGCAGCGGGGTCAGACGCTCGACCACCACCATAAAGTTAACAAAAGCCAGGCGGGCAAACAGATACAGGCTGATCCCCATCCCCAGGATCCATACTGGCCCTATGGCCGCCAGGATCATAGTCGGTGCAGCAATCGCCATGCCGGAGAACACCCCGGCCAACATCAAACCCGGCACAAACGCCAGACTGGACTTTAACACCTGGCCCGTGCTGGGCTGCATCCCCTCGGTACGCAGTTCCATAAACAGAGTCAAGGCCGCGATAAGCACAGAGAAGATCACCATCAAGGCGATCACCGCCAGCATATGAGGGGTACCGAATTGTGGATTTTCAGGATCGGCACTTTGCAACTCGGTACCGAGCCACATTTGAATACCCACCTGCAATAGCAGCAAGGGAACGGTCAGCATTGCCAGCTGAACGATATGATTACGGAAGAAGTTATAAGCTTCGGTCAGGATGGCAGACAGAGACATGCAGCTTTCCCAAAAAGGTTGTAATTAAAGGATCAAGATAGACGCCAAGGATACCCAAATTCCCACGCCAATGCACAAATGAAATACAGCAAAACGACCGCCTGTCACGCAAAAGCCGTGCATCGGCGCCTGAGATAAGACTAGAATATGGCCCCAGAACACCTTTTATATGCATAGGAAAGCAGAAATGAAAGCTTATATCACAGCAGCCGTAATCATGGGCTCACTGATGGCGGCCCCAGCGCAGGCCGGGTGGTTCGACAAACTCACCAGCAACCCCCAAACACAAGCCGATACGGCCACCAATAGCCAGACCGCCACTCAAAACAGTGAGCTGGTCGGCACTGTGATGTCACAGCTGGGCCTGACCCAAACCCAGGCCAAAGGTGGCCTTGGCAGCCTGCTCGGACTGGCCAAGACGTCATTGGGACAAGAATCTTTCTCTCCCATTGCCGACAGCATACCCGGTATTGACGGCTTGCTGGCCGCAGCGCCCAAGCTAGATGGCAACTCAGGGATGACGGGCCTATTGTCCAAAGCCGGCGACCTGGGTAACTCCTTGCAGGGCAGCGCCATGGTCTATGATGCCTTTGCCAAACTTGGGATCTCCAAAGAGCTGGCTGCGCCCATGATAGATATAGTCAAAAACTACCTGCAAAGTAGCGGTGGCGAAGGCACAGCCGATCTCCTTGTCAAGGGGCTGGGCTCACTGCTGTAAAGCGGTTCACGCTATCAAAGGGGAACCCGCGGCCACTGATGACGTCTAAAAAGTGTGGCCGCTCGGTTTAAGCGCGCATCGGCAAGGCCGGATTTACCCGGCGCCAAGCCGCAAACCGCGTGGCCCGACATGTTTAGAGCCTATACTGAACCAACTGACAGAGAAGCCTATGATCGCCAAGCTCAAGCAGTTTTTGAATGCCCATCAACAGAGTCAGTCCCCGCAGGAACAACAGAAACAACTGGAACTGGCAGCTGCCAGCATGTTGTTGGAAGTGGTTTATGCCGATGAGGAGATGTCCGGCACCGAATCGCAGCTGTTGCCCGAACTCCTGGAACAAACACTGGGTTTAGCTGCCGAAGCAGCGGCCGAGCTGATAATTGAGGCGAAGCGGACCCGTCACGATGCCACCTCACTGTTTGAGTTCACCTCGGCCATCAATGATAGCTTTACCCTTGAGCAGAAGCAGCAGCTGATCCTGGCGATGTGGCGTGTGGCCTATGCAGACGGCGAATTGTGCCGCTACGAAGACCAGATCATTCGCCGCTGTGCCGACCTGCTGTATCTCAAACACTCTGAGCTTATCCAGCTGCGCAACCAGGCCATGACTGGCAACTCAGACTGAACCAGCCCTTTATTGCATGCTTTTATTGCATGCTTTTATTGCATAGGAATCACCGGCGGCAATTGGCGTTTCTGCCACTGCCGCTGCAGTGTCAACAACACAGCCAACACACACAGCAAACCCAGGGCGTAAGCCATGGCGCTGCCGAGTGCAAACGCCAGCAAGACACAAAGCGCGCAGCTTAGCAGTACCAAAGGCAGGTAGCGTTTGCTCAGCAAGCGAATGGCTGCCAGCATGGACAACAGATAGATCACCACAAATACCCCATTACTCCAGGCAATCAACTGCTCAAGCTGTTGGCCTGAAATATAGGTCAGCACTATCACCAGCCCCATCACACCAAGCACGGCCGACAAAGCTCTGACCGGCACCTGATAACTGTTACGCTCACGGAACCAGGCCGGCAATATTCCCTCGGTACTGAAGCTCCAAAGCAGCCGCGATACACTGGCGGCATAGACGTTCACTGCCGCCAGACCACTGGCAATACCCAGCACACCTATCACCTGAGCGCCGTATCCGCCAAGCAGGGTATCAAATGCCCCTATCATGGCGACCTTGGTATCCACCTCCACCAGCAATAACAACAAGGTACAAACCAGATAAACCGCGCCGACCAAAATCACTCCTATCACCATGGCGGGGATCAAGTCTCGATCCGGGCGCTGGAAATCATTGGCCAAGTGGGTCATGGCCTCCACACCGAGGAAGCTCCAGAAGGCGATGCCTATTGCCAGCATCACACCGTCATAGTCGGGAGTGGAATGAGCGGTCAAAGACAGCAACTCACCGGCCTTGGCACCACCGGCGCCGAACATCATCACCACCACGGCCACAATCCCCAGTGTCAGGGCAAATTGCGCCTTGGCAGAAACCTGAATTCCCCTGAGATTGAGCAGCCAGAGCCCGAGCAGAACCAAGAGTTCGCAGCCCACCTGCACCCAACCGGATACGGGGATCAGGGCGTTAACGAATTGGAAAGTCATCAAAATGGCGGCGGGCGCACCGATAGGCACAGCCATCAAAAAACTCAGGCCTATGGTGCGACCCAAGGTACGGCCAAAGGCTCGTTCGACAAAATAGGCGGGGCCGGCAGCGTGAGGGAAACGGCTGGCCAGACGGGCAAACACCAAGGTCACCGGAATAATGGCCAGGGTCAACAGAGCCCAAGCCAGTAAGGCGCCACTACCGGCCTTATCGACTGTCATCTGCGGCAAAATAAACACCCCGGTACCCAACAATGTGGTGGCCATTAAGCCGGCACCCTGCCAGCGTCCGATTGTTCCTGTAACTTGATTCATCTGCTAAATTATCAGTATCTTGAATGGCGCCAGTATAGTCGTTCTCCGGCAGAATTTCTGTCATTCGTTTCCGTCAAATACGGCTTTTAAGCCGACGAAATGACGGCAAATCGGCAAAAAACACACAAAACGTCAGGTAGCATGGATAAGTTCGATAAAGCAATCATTAATGCGCTTAAAAAAAACGCCCGTCGAAGCATTTCAGATGTGGCAGCCGAAGTGTCGCTGTCCCGCAGTGCCGTCTCAGACAGGATCAAGAAGCTCGAGCAAAACGGTGTGATCCGTGGTTACCAATTGCTGCTCAGTGAATCCCAAAAAGAAGCCGTCAGTGCCTACTTTGAAATTCAACACAAATGCCCCCGCTGCAGCGATGTAGTACATGTGTTTCATGCAATTCCCGAAGTCGTCACCTGTCACGGGATCTCCGGCGACATGGACCTGCTGGTATTCGTCAAGACTCCCTCGATGCGGCGATTGCACGAGATCCGTGAATATATAGACACTCATACTGAGATAGTGAAGATTAAAACCCATGTGGTGATGAGCGAGTGGATTAATAACCAGTGAATTAAAACCAAGAAAAGCCACCCGCGTGCTCATTAGGTGGCGAGTCCCGTGGAGGATCGGGAAATGCGTCAAAGGCGCAATAACAAAGTGGCTTCCTGCCCAATCACTTCCTTGTCAGCAACGTAATAACGTTGCTTCAGGATGCGGCGGTGCTTGTTCTTGACTGCAAAGCCGCCGCATTCCTTAACCTCTTATCAGTGGCAGTCTTTACAACCCGCTGCCGGGTCTTTTTCTTCGTGAGCTGTGTGACAGTCAGTACAGCTGAGCACGCCATCATGTTTCTTGTGTGCCTCACCTTCGAGCGAATTCATATCACCGTGACAGGAAGCACATTGCTCGTTTTCAAAGGCATAATCGGCAGAAGGCGAACCATCTTTATGGCAGGCTTCGCAGCCGGACATTTCCGTGTGAGAATCAGCTATTGGGGCTGCCAGCAGTGAACCGGAGAAACCCAGAGCCATCATCAAAAGCATTTTTTTCAACATCACATTTTCCTTTTTATGGGGGTTAAGCAATCGTCATTTGTCCTGTGTACAGGATGAAGTGGCGCAGCAAAATGACCCCCAACAGACTCAGGGTTGCTGTCGCTGCCACATAAGACCATTTACGCTTGGCCGTGGCGGTCATAAACAGATTCATTGCCAGTGGGATAGAGAGACCACAACCCAGGATACCGAGCCAGAACACCCAACCCCAGAAACCTTCCCCGATGGCATTGAAGGCCGCAACTTTGCTTTGGCCACCGGTGAGCACCAGCCCGACAAAGAAAGTGAAGATCACCGCAATTTCCACCAGGATAAGAGGGATCTCTATCTTGTGAATAAAGTGCACTTCTTTGCCGTCGGGGTTGCCCTTTAGCAGCACACCACCAAGTAGAGACGCCGCCGCACCGGAAGATAGACCGGAGATCAGGAACAGCAACGGCAGTACCGGATTCTTCAGCATGGGGTAACCGGGCAGAGCCGACAGCAGGAAGCCGGTATAAGCCCCCAACGCCAGAGACAAGATCACCAATAAACCTGTTAAGCTGGGTTCATGTTTGGCCAAAAATCCGGTCACTTTGAGCACCACGGGGAAGCGTTGCTCACACCAGTCATCTATCGGTTGACGGAACACCATGGCAATCCAGGCGAACATAAACACCATATAGACCATGAGGATCATCACCCCGATGGACATCACCGAAGTGGGGTTATAGAACACCAAAATCTTCCAGAAATGGAACGGCTTGGTCAGGTCGATGACCAAGATCCCCAAACCTGCCATCACAGTGAGTGGGGCGACCAAACAAGCAGCCTGGACAAAGCCGGAGCGCCAGGCATCCTGTTTCAGGCAACGGTGTTTCAACAATACGGCAAAGAACATGGCGCCCGCCGAAACCCCGGCGAAGAACAGATAAAACGCAATGGGCCAGTGCCAAACCAAAGTATCAAAATGAAAAGGACTCATAGCTTAATCTCCCCCTGTTTGGCCACTATCTTGAACAGCTTGGGCCGGGTGCCGAGATCAACCTTGGATCTCTGGGTTGGGTTGGCCCGAATCATCTGCACCACTTCTGAACTCGGATCTTTCAGGTTACCGAATACCAAAGCCTTGGTTGGGCAGGCTTCTACACAGGCCGGCTGTTTGCCCTGCTTGAGTTGAGTCTCACGGCAGAAATCACATTTGTCAGCCGCTTTGGTAACTGGGTTAATAAAGCGCACCTGATAGGGGCAAGCCGCAATACAGTATTGGCAACCAACACACTTCCAGGCATCCACAGTCACAATGCCGGTTTTCTTGTCCTTGAACGCCGCACCAGTTGGACAAACGTTGACACAAGGCGCGTCTTCACAGTGCTGACAAGACTTACGGCTAAAGTGGTAAAACTGGTTCGGGTATTCACCATATGGGCCAGTGCGAATAATCTCCAACCGCGAGACCCCTTCAGGTACCTGGTTCACTTCCCGGCAGGCATCACTACAGGCGTTACAGCCAATACACTTGGTTTCATCATGGAGCAGGGCATAGTTGATGCCAGAGTCATGATCGGCGCTGGCAACCGCCTCATTGCCACTCAATGGATAGAGAGAGGCACCGGCCATCAGGGCACAGCCCCCTTTTAAAAAACGTCTTCTGGAATTTTCCATTACTCTTACCCCTTAGTTGACCGTATGACAGTCACGGCACAGCTTGCTGTGCTGTGTGCCAGTTGCTTGCTTCATTGGATCGTCCAACGGGTGCAGCTTGTGGCAGGCGGCGCAGCTCAACTTGTCGGCGTGAACATTGTGGGTCCACTCTTTCTCAGCCAATTTCTGTGGCTGGTGACACTTGAGACAAGTGGCATTCTGGGTTGCTGGGGCAATCCCTTCCTGAGGAGTAAAAACTCTTAAATCATTGGGCTTTCTTGGATGTTTTCCTTTTTCCCCATGACAGGTGCTACAACTCATATTGAGCTGATCCTGACCATGGTGTCCCTGCATTAAGCCATTGCGTTTGTGACACTTCACACAGGGATCACTGTTGATTTTCAACGCGGTCTCGGCATAGGCAATGCCGCTTACCCCCAACAAACAGGTCATAGAGGCCGCGCCTAATATTGCACGCCATCGAATACTGGACATCTCGGGTCCTCACTTTCAATTGGATATACAGGGACTCAAAGGTAGCGGCCTAAACCGCCACCCGTTATTGCAGCCTAAGCTGTCAACATCTGCTCAAGGTGCTGTGCATCCAGGGGATTGGAGCGTTTCATATCGATGAGGCGAACGTTGAGCTTTTCAAGTAGGCTCTTTGAGTTGGCGCTTTCAGCATCACTGAAATCTGAAATTACCATTTTTATTTCTGAAGAATTCTGATCTATCAATACATAGTCCAGGCGCGAGTGACTCGCGGTCGCATGTGGGTCAATATCAACCACTGACTCCAACGCCACATTGCTACAAACTTCGTATCGACCATTGGTTAAAGACTTCAGAGATTTAAAAAAATCTAAACTCTGCTTGTCAAAGAACCTATTTTTGAGCTTTATCTCTTCGGCATTCTTTTCATCTGACTTAAAGAACTTGATACATGTCATCACAAACACCACCAGCACGAATGGCACTGCAATAAAAAGCACGAAGTAGATAAAGGCATAACTTAGAATAACTGAAGTATCCATATAACCCTCCAAACATCATTTTTAGTTTTAATACGCTTATTGCGCAGTTGAATTATTACTATCTACAGCAATATTAATTTTGATCGTCATCAAATAACCGTTGAGGAAAAGATTGAAAGATCGAAACATAAGACACTGACTACATTGCTATTTTCTAGAAAACGTTCTGCTAAAAATAAGAAATAGCATTTAGATAAAGCGATATTTGGAAATGTATTATTTCACTATGTGAAATACACACAGTTAATGAGAATCTCTCTCACAAACCTCTTTAAATTAGTCAAAAAAACAGCATTTAGTGATCTAGAATACAGAATCGAAAATAGCTTCGAATAAAATTATTCTTTCTGAAAAAACAGGTTAATATAGATGCTGAAGGTACCACTAAAGGAGTATTGCAGATGAACCATATTGACTTTGAAAAGCTGGATATTTTGAGCCTTTCCATCCTTGTTAGCTTATATGAAAACAAATCTGCAACACACGTTTCAAAGCTTTTAAATGTACCAGCCCCAAAAATAAGCCGTTGTTTAAAAACTGCCAGATCTATTTTTGGTAACGAACTATTTCTAAGAAAAAAGTATGGCCTTATTCCCAATGAATTTGCGGCTAAGGTTTACCCTATTGCCAAAGAAATAGTGAACAGTGCCAAGGGCTTCAATCAGCTTGGCAATCCAGCTATGGCGGGCAATAAAAACTTTGAACTTGTCACGCCGGGTCTTATCTCTTACGCCTATCCCAAGGCCTTGATGCAGGCCATTAAACAACAGAACAAACAGCTGCATATCAATTTGAATTCCTGGAGCTGTAACTCATTGCAAGGGCTCATAGATGGCAACATCAGTGCAGGACTTTGCAGTTGTCACTACCCACAAGAACTGCAATCTATAGGCAGCAAATTACAGATTGAAGCCCTGAGAAAACTAGATAGCCTCTACCTTATCTGCAACAAGAATCATCCGCTGCTCTCCCGCGAGCTAACGTTGGAAACCATCGCCGAGTATCCTTACATCAACACAGATTTGAGCATAGGCCCCAACACTCTAAGCCCATTTGAAGATTACTGCCGGATCAACAATCTGGATTTGAATGTCGAAATGACTATCACCGGCATCTCCTCCCTGAGTGCCTATCTGGAAGCCTCACAGGCGGTGGCTTTGGTGCCCTACAAGGCGGTATTCGATCTGTTGGGCGAAGAACCTCTGCTACACCTTTGCAAGCTGTCGGAAATGGAAACCACTCGCCTGTTCAATGTCACTGAGCCGCTGACACTGACACTGCTTAGTCCCAGCGGCCAACAAGACCCGGATCTGGAATGGATACGTTCACAGTTGCGTTTGGTGAGCGGGACCTTACTGTAGGCTTGTGATAACAATCTAAATAGGATCTCAGCCCGCTCTTTACGACTTGAAGTATACAGACAGATTTGCCCAAGAGTTCATACAATAGCGCTGCCAAAAGCGGTACACTAATGCGCATTCGATACTGGGTAAGCCGTCTATGCAAATCAATTCTCACGCCGAACTCAATCTCCTTTGGGGTTCCCTCATACTTGAAGAACTGGCACGCCTTGGGGCTCAGCATGTGTGCATGGCACCGGGCTCGCGCTCAACGCCTCTGACACTGGCAGCCGCCCGCCAGGACAAACTGAAACAACATCTGCACTTTGATGAGCGAGGACTGGGCTTTATGGCACTCGGACTCGCCAAAGCCAGTCGAGCTCCGGTGGCCATTATCACCACCTCGGGAACAGCCGTGGCCAATTTGTATCCGGCCATAGTCGAGGCCTGGTTAACTCAAGTCCCCTTGGTCGTGCTTTCCGGCGACAGACCGCCGGAGCTGATAGCTTGCGGCGCCAACCAAGCCATACTCCAACCGGCGATTTTCGGCCAATATGCCAAGCAGTTAAACCTGCCGACACCGGATCTGGCCATAGCTCCCCAAGCGCTGCTGACTCAGATTGATGAAGCCGTGGCCAACCAAAGCATGCCGGTCCACATCAATTGCATGTATCGTGAGCCACTGTACCCAAGCAGCCTGGATGCCCCCAGAAGTCAAGCCATAGAGCATTACCTGCAACCTCTGACGAACTGGCAACAGGCAAGCACACCCTATAACCAATATGCAGCTGTAGGCATGGGACAAGTCCCCAGTTGGGATACCATGGCGCGTTTTGTTCACGGCAAGGGTGTTATCATCGCCGGCACCCTGGATAGTGCCGATAATCCACAAAAGTTGGTCGAACTGGCCAGCAAACTCGGTTGGCCGCTGCTGACAGATGCCCAGTCTCAGCTGCGCCAACATCCTGCCGCGATAGGCAATGTCGACCAACTGCTGCTCAACCCCAAGGGCCGAGCCCTGCTGCAACAAGCCGACCGGGCACTGGTGTTTGGTGGACGCCTGCTGTCGAAACGCTTAATAAGTTATCTTGAACAGCAGAACTGGCACCAATATTGGCAAGTATTGCCGCAGCAGATGCGCCTGGATCCCAGCCATAAACCCAAGCAGCTCTGGCTGGCAGAGCTGCAGCAGATAGCCGCGCTTGAGTGGCCACGCTCGTCCTCCGCCAATTGGGCGCTGGAGCTCACCGCCCAGAATGAGGCGCTCAATGAGCTCTTTGTACGCCAAATAGATAACGGCGAGTTCGGTGAGGCCCAGGTGATCAGGGCCATAGCGGCAACCCGCACCGGCGAACAACAGCTGTTTATCGGTAATAGCTTGCCGGTGCGGCTTTATGATATGTTCGCGCCCATCAGTTGCTGCGCCGCCATCACCTACACCAACCGCGGTGCTTCGGGGATAGATGGCCTGCTGGCAAGTGCCTGCGGCGTCGCCAACCACAAGGGTCAGGCCACCACCTTGGTGCTCGGCGATCTATCGGCGCTGCACGACCTCAACTCTCTGGCGCTGGCACGCCAGGCTCAGGGGCCGTTGGTGATAGTGATACTCAACAATGATGGCGGCAATATCTTCAATATCCTGCCGGTGCCGGACGAGCAAGTAAGGGCTCACTATTACCGATTAAGCCACGGACTGGAGTTTGGTTATGGTGCGGCCATGTTTGGCCTGCCCTACAATAGGGTAGAAGACTTCCAAGGCTTTATGGATGCCTACAGTGAAGCACTCAACTATAACGGCGCCTCGGTCATCGAGGTTTGCGTCAGCCAAACCCAGGCCAGCGACCAGATAGCCAGCATAGGCCAATGGGTAAAACAAAGCTGATGTTAGCCACAACGACTCAGGGTTCAGCAACCCAGCCGCCTTTGGTGCTGCTGCACGGTTTTCTCGGCAGCAGCTATGATTGGCGCGAGTTGCTGCCGCTCCTGAGTCAGGACTACTACTGTATTGCGGTCGATCTCCCGGGACATGGCCGCAGCGGTGATATCCAAATCGACAGCCCAGGCTTCAGTGACTGTGTTGCCTTGCTGCGTCATACACTGCTCAAGGCCGGCATCGCGCGCTTTCACTTGTTGGGATACTCGCTTGGTGGCCGTATCGCACTGCATCTGGCTCAAACCTGGCCCGAGGCGTTGCTGAGCCTGCATCTTGAGTCCTGTCACCCGGGCCTGTTATCCCATGATGAACGTCAGCAGAGGGCGATGGCCGATAAGCTGTGGGCCGAACGTTTTAACACTATGCCGATTGAACAAGTGCTGGCCCTCTGGTATCAGCAAGCGGTATTTGCCGACCTATCAAGCGCCGAGCGAGAAGGTTTAATTGAGAAACGCCGCCATCAGCAGCCGCTTGGCCTAATCAGCTGTTACCAGGCCACTTCACTGGCACTGCAACAGGATCTGCGCCAGGTGCCGGCCAAGCTTGCTTGCCCAAGCCACTACTACCTCGGGGAGCAGGATGGCAAGTTTGGCGCTCTCGCCAAGGCCTGGCAGCCACAAGCCGGATTCAAGCTGCATACCATTGCCGATGCGGGCCATAATAGCCATCAGGCCCAACCCGGCGCTTTTGCCACGGCGCTCAAAGGCGCCCTGAACGCGATTTCAAGGGGTGAATGATGCATCCAGACTCACTGTCACTGGCCCGCTATAGGCTGCCGCTGGAAACCTCACTACCTGTGGGTAAGCAAAGAATCGAGCAGAGATCCGGGCTGATTATCAAGGCCAGTTGCGGCAACGAAGAACATTTTGTGGAAGTCGCCCCCTTGAGCGGCCTGGATGCCAACGGCGAGCCACTGCTGGGTTTTAGCCGTGAATCGCTGGCGGAGGTGACAGAAGCAGCCTTGGCACTGATGCAAGCACTGGCCGCCAAAGAGCTTAAGTTGAGTCAGGCGGCCGATGCCTGTCAGTATCCCTCACTCGCCTGGGGGCTAAGTCTGCTCGATGCCAAACTCAAGGGACAACTGCCACAGCGCTGGCCGGCCGTTGAAACCATCCCGCTCATCTACCACAGAGAAGAAGAGCCACTGGCGCTACTGCAACAAAGGCTGGCGGCGCTTCCCGATACGGTTCTCAGAGCCAAGATAAAAGTCGCCCAGACCAGCATGGTCCAAGAGCTCAGACTGATCCATGCTGTATTGGCCGCCAAACCTCATCTCAAACTCAGGCTGGATGCCAATCAGGGCTTTGAGTATCAACAAGCTGTGGATTTTTGCGCTTGTCTGCCCAAAACCAGCATTGAATATATTGAGGAACCCTGCCGCCGCGCCGACGATAATCCGGCCCTATTCAAGGCCACAGGGATCCGCTATGCCCTGGATGAAAGTCTGCTGCAAAGTGAGTTTGTACCTGACTGCAATGACTTCGCGAGCGGCCTGACCGCGCTGGTGCTTAAACCTATGTTGCTCGGCAGCTTAACCAGACTGCAAACCCTGATCGAACAGGCCGAAGCGGCCGGTGTGCGCGCCCTGTTGAGCTCCAGCCTGGAATCTTCTCTGGGAATTGCCGATCTGGAGGCGGTCAGTGCCCTCTTGACCCCCAATGAAGCCCCCGGACTGGATACTCTGGCGCCTTTCGGACGCGATATTATTGTCGGTCAAGGCCACAAACCCTGTCTGGACTTTGCCGAGCTGGAACTCTTGGGTCAGTGGCCCTGTCTGTAACCGCCAAGCTCTGACAGCCTCTGCAACCTCCAATTTCAGTAACAGGAGAGCACATGACCTACTCGCCCCTTCACCTCAGTGGCCAACAAACGCCGGATGCCATCGCCTTGGTAGAGGGCGGTATCTGCCATAGCTATCAGGCAGTAAGCCGGCAGGTGTTGGCGCTCGGCACCGAGCTGCGAGCCTTGGGGTTGCAGCGCGGGGATAAACTGGCCTGTGTGGCCACCAACTGCCGCGAGCTGATATTGCTGTATTGGGCTTGTCTGGATCTGGGGCTGCTCTTTTGCCCGCTGTCACCCAAGTTTCCGGATAGTCAGCTCCAGGAGCTGCTTGAGCGTTTTCATATTCGCTTTATCTGGTGTCCGGATAACACCAGAAATAAGCTTTGGCAAACGCGGGATATCACCCGAGTGCTGGCGGATTTTGCTATTCTCGAATCGAATGGTATCCCAGCCGAGATAGCCACGGTCTCGGCCGATACGCCGCTCAATATCATTCTTACCTCGGGCTCCAGTGGCAGCCCCAAGGCCGCAGTCCACTGCCTTAACAACCATATCGCCAACGCCAATGGCAGTCGGCAGTTGATCCATTTGGCAAATGGTGATGCCTGGTTACTCTCGCTACCGCTGTTCCATATTGGAGGTCTGGCCATTCTCAATCGCTGCGCCCTGGCCGCCGCGGCCGTGGTGCTGCCGGATAATGAGCTGACTATGGCAGCGCAGTTAAAGCGCGATGCCATCACTCATCTCTCATTGGTGGCCACCCAGTTGCAACGCCTATTGGACGACAACCCCGAAAGCCTTATGGGGGTAAAGTGCCTGCTACTTGGCGGCGGTGCCATAGGCCAAGGCCTGCTGGACCGGCTATCCCCCTTGAAAGTGAAATCCTTTACCAGTTACGGCATGACAGAGATGGGCTCGCAGATCACCACGGGATTCGCCCGCAGTGATGGCAGCAGTGGCCGCCTGTTACCCGGGCGCGAACTCAAAATAGAACAAGGAGTTATCTGGGTCAGGGGCGAGACCCTGTTTATGGGTTATCTGCAGCCGGATGGCAGCATAGTTAAAGAGACCCAAGACGGTTGGTTCTGCACCAAGGACAAAGGCTTCTGGAGCCTGGATGGGCTACTGCATATTCAGGGGCGGGTCGACAATATGTTTATCTGCGGCGGCGAGAATATTCAACCGGAAGAGGTGGAAGCGGCGCTGAAACGGCACCCGGCCATCCTGGATGCCATTGTCTTTGGTGAAGATAACCCTGAGTTTGGTTTACTACCGGCCGCCATTTTGCGTTATCGAGGCTCACAGGCGCCGAGCGAAGCCGAGTTGACTGCCTTCCTGGCAGACAAGCTGGCCCGTTTTAAACGCCCGAGGCACTATTATCCCTGGCCGCAACAGGTTGCCGAGGGGTTCAAAGTACAGCGCAAACAGGTTATTGCCGCTATCTGTTCAGCCATGAAGTCTTAAAAGTTCATTCTGTAAAAAGCGTTTACAAAAGTCAGCTTCACTCAATGGATGCGAAAAGTAAAATCCCTGTCCCAGATTGCAACCGAGATTTTGCAATAACTTAAGCTGGGCAGCCGTTTCAATACCTTCAATAACTAGCTGCATATCCAATGAATCCGAGAGCGCTATCACACTGGATATCGCCGCCTTACATCTGGGCTCTGTATCCAAACCTTCCACAAAGCAGGCATCCAGTTTCATCTGTGAAAAAGGCAGATCACACAGGCGAGCTAAAGATGAATGTGCGGCACCGAAATCATCAATCGCCAATTCACAACCCAACATACGTAAACGGATCAAATTCTCCATGTTGAGGGCCGGTGCCAATATAAGTCCAGACTCTGTTATCTCTATGGTAACCAACTTAGGCGGAAGCTTATAATCCCGAATCAATTTGGAAATTTGATATACAAGTTCAGTGGAGTTTAATTGGGAAATGTCAAGGTTGTAGGCAAGCGATAAGCGATAGTTCTGTTCCAACAATCGCTTTTGCAATTTGATCCCCTGATGGAATAATTGAAGAAACATCTCGTCCAGCAGGCCATAACGAATGAGAGGTTCAATAAACAGATTAGGATGCAGTAACCCAAACACGGGATGCTGCCATCGCGCCAACACTTCCGCTCCTTCTATTTGTAAATCAGTAACGCTGAACTTGGGTTGATAGAAACCAACAAATTGATGTTGCGTGACCGCATCCTTAAAATCCTTGAAGTTTAACGAAAACCAATCCGGATGTAACTCCGGCTCAGTTGGTATCTTCGGCGGCTCATTGAGCTCACGATAACACTTGATCATGGCATTCAAGTTTTCAATTGTGGGCGACTTAGCCAAATCACCCAGATACTGAAATCCCAATAGCTTAACCATCTGAGACACCGCCCGACGCAGATCTTTGTCAACATCACTATAAAGCGCTACCCCACGAATTTTGAATCTGGCTCTTGCCTGGCGCAAGAAAGACAAACCATCGGTTCCAGCCAACATCAAGTCGCAAATTACGATATCGACCTCCCTATGCTGTTGTAACCAGGAAAAAGCGGCTGTCGCGCAGCCAAAGCTGAAGACTTCCACACAAGTTAGCGACTTGAGGTTGTGCTCCAGCACAGTGCGTTGAAAAGGATGATCCTCAAGCACCAACACCTTGCATTTCTTCATTGTTTAAGCCAAAAAATAATATGGATATAAATGGCGGTCAGCATCATTTATCTGCAAAAATAGCCGACATTTGCTTTATTAAAATTAACCAAATCCTTATATGGCTATATTTACGCCAACACACCGAAAATGGTCTATATCACACTATTCCTAATTTACTTTGAAGCGATATATATTCAACCATATTATAGTAATTGTAAAACCCAAGAGAAAAGGCTGAAAGTTCAGTAGGAAATATCCTACTTACATGTAAATATTATTCTGCCACAATTGGCTTGAATGATAATGGGGGTAGAAGTTTAGAATATGAAGAAAATTATTGTTGTTGATGACCATCCTGTGGTGATTATGGCCATAAAAATCATACTCGAGCAAAATGGCTTTCATGTCATAGCCACAACAGATAATGGAGTTGACGCGCTGAAGCTCATTCGAGAGCATCAACCAGATGCCGTTATTCTGGATATAGGCATACCACAACTAGATGGTCTAGAGGTGATTAACAGGTTAAATAATGTGGACTTTCCACCTAAAATCCTGGTGTTGACGGCACAGCCATCCGAGTACTTTGTTACCCGCTGTATACAAGCAGGCGCCTCTGGTTTTGTCTCAAAACAAGAGGATCTAACTGAGGTTTTAGGGGCTTTGAGGGCGGTGTTATCTGGATATTCCTACTTTCCCAACAATGCTTACATTCATTATAAGCAGAACAAACAACTGCCGGAGTCAGATAAGTTGGCACAATTATCAGGCCGAGAAATGATGGTACTTCAACAACTGTCACACGGCCTTTCCAATAAAGAGATTGCCGATCGCATGTTACTCAGTAATAAAACCATAAGTACATATAAGACTCGTTTACTGGAAAAGCTTAACGCTCGTACCCTGGTCGATCTTATCGAAATATCCAAGAGAAATCATATTATATGAAGAAAGCACCACTTCTATTGGCGCTATACTTAATATTGCTTTTTGTCACTTTTACTTCAAAGCAAGCAAAAGGGGCTCAATTGCATACTCCAACACTCTCAGGCCATGCCAGTATGAGTGAAATAGAGATAGATTTAGCCGATGAGCAGTGGCAGTGGTTACAAACACAGCAAAGTATCCGGGTAGGAGTTACGACACCTGACAATCCACCTTTCGATATGACAATGGATGGCAACAGTGACTATTACGAGGGCTTGAGTGCCGATTACTTGCAGCTTCTTTCCGACCTCCTAAAAGTCAGAATAGAGCTACGTTTATTTAATAACAAAGAGGACGCTATCTTAGCTATCAAGGACGGCGAATTGGATCTGCTCACCGGGGCCTCTGATTACGAAGCATCCCAAGGATTACTACTAAGCCGGGCTTATGTCGATAACCAAGCTGCGTTATACACTTCAGAAAAACTGCCTTCAGAACAAGCTCCGACTCATATTGCCATGGCTTATGATTACCTGCCAGATGCCGACTTAACCACACTTCTTCCTAAAATCCAAATCACCCCCTATCCCTCCAAAATAAAAACGGTAGCCGCAGCTGTATTTGGTGAAGCTGATGCCGTTATCATGGATCTGTTTTCAGCCAACTATATTGTTAACAACTATTTTGCCAAGAAGTTACGGATTAAGAAATTATTGCCCGTTGATACTCAAGGCATAAGCTTTGCTTTAAGCAATGATAAACAGCAACTTAAAGAGATAATAGATGATGCATTAAATCAAATCCCGCAAAGTGAGCATTGGGCCATCAAAAAACGTTGGAGTGGAGGCGGCCTGAATCTATCCAAAAAAAACTCGGTCTGGATCTGACTGATACAGAATTAGCTTGGTTAAAGCGACATCAGCCTATAAGAATTGCAGCCAATAAGTTTAATGCACCTATGACCTATTTCGATCAAGAAGGCAGATTACATGGTTTCGCAGCTGATATTTTGGAGATTATAAAGCTTTATAGCGGGATTGACACTATCATTATCCAGACGCAAAACTTCCATGAAATTGCCAAGAGCCTACAAGATAACAGTGCTGATCTAGCATTGTTATCACCTTCAGATAAACGTAAAAAGGAACTGATTTTCACTAAAGAGTTAGCTTATGCTCCATTTGTATGGATCTCCCTTAAAAACTCTCACATCAATCAGCAAAAAAATAACTTAAAAATAGCCTTACCAACGGCACATATCTCTACGGAAATGTTACCTGAAGTATTACCTCAGATTAAAGTTCTAGAAGTAAGCAACTATATGGAAGCCCTTGAGGCCACGCTAAAAGGTAAGGTAGATGCCACTATAGCCCCGCTTGGGGTCGCAGATTATTACGTCAATCACTATTATGACCACAAACTTGAAATACAGGGTATTTTTGATAGTTTACCGCCGGCGACTGCAGCCTTTGCCACGAGCAAAGGTAACCCTGAATTAATCAGCATTCTCAATAAGGTTCTGGCCATTATTCCCGCAGATGAGTTGCAATCTATAGGAAATAGATGGCGCGGCAATGCCGTCCCCGGACAAGAGACCTGGCGTGACTATAAGTATACTATCTATTCCATCACTATTGCCGCTATATTGTTGATTACTGCATCTTTAATCTGGGCCTGGTTCACTCGTAGCCACTATCTCAAACGGTTAAAGGTAAAAAAGGAACTCCAAAAACAACTTATATTTATGCAAGAGGTTATTGACAGCATCCCCCACCCTATTTATGTACGCAATACAGAGCGTAAGCTAATTCTCTGCAATCAAAGTTATTTACAATTTTTCCACGTATCAGAACAGGAATTGATAAACAGAACAGTGTTGAAAAACGGTGACAGAATCAAAGATGTTCACACCATAGATCAAAAATATATTCAAGCCATAGATGAGAACAGAGCATGCTACGAAGATAGGCGTATATATATTGATGAAAAACCTATTGATGTGTATCACTGGTTCCGCCCTTATAAAAATGAACAAAATCAGATCCAGGGGATTGTCGGTGGATGGATAGATGTCAGCGACCGAATTGAATTAATGCAACAGTTGAGCCTAGCCAAGGAACAGGCCGAAAAGGCCAGCGTGGCCAAGACTCAATTTTTGGCGACTATGAGCCATGAAATACGCACCCCCATGAATGCGATTATAGGCTTGCTGGAGCTATCGATAAAACGCTCCCAGGAAAACTTGTATGATTTTAAGTCTATTCGTGTTGCTTATGACTCAGCCAAAGGGTTACTGGAACTGATTGGCGATATACTCGACATTGTTAGAATTGAGGCAGGGCAATTAAGCTTAAACCCTGTACAGACAGAACTAAGGCAAACGCTGGATTCGGTAATACGTATCTTCGAAGGTATTGCAACCCAAAAGGGCTTGCAATTATCGTTGGAAGTTGACCCTCAACTACCAACGTATGCGCTGCTAGACCCCCTAAGAATCAAACAGATACTGTCCAATCTAATAGGTAATTCCATAAAATTTACCGAGCAGGGCAATATAGTCCTCACAGCACTTAAAGCGAAAAACGCCGCAGGTCAGAATGAACTGGTCTTCCAAGTTGCCGATACAGGTATAGGCATGCCAATTGAAGAGCAACAGGACTTATTTAATCCTTTCGTTCAAGCCCAAAATGGTGCCCACAACAAAGGGGGAACCGGTCTGGGTTTACCTATATGCCGTTCCCTGTGTGAGATGATGGGCGGTTCTATTACTTTGGTTAGTGAACCAGGGCAAGGAACATGTATCAATATCCGAATACCTTTACAAATCGCCAATACCGATACTGCTGAAGAAAATCAAACCTCTTCTGTACCAGATGCCCTCCCAGCAACCCAAGCACAACATGTATTAATAGTCGATGACCATCCAGCCAACAGACTGCTGTTGTCACAGCAACTTAAATATATGGGGCACAGCATTGATGAAGCAAACGATGGTCAGGAAGCGCTCCAACTCTTCAACCAACACCCTTATCGAATCGTCATTACCGATTGTAATATGCCGGAGATGGATGGTTATGAGCTTAGCCGCAAGCTGAGACAACTTGAGAAAAGCCGTAATCTATCGCCAGCTGTTATCTTAGGTTACACAGCCAATGCCCAGCTGGAAGTCAAAAAAATCTGCATCGCCGCAGGCATGAATGATTGCCTGTTTAAGCCTATCAGTTTATCTGAGCTTAAAAGCACCTTGGATAGCTTCCATCAAGTACTTGAACAAGATGTTCCAAAGCCCAGCTTCCTACCTAGTACATTGGATAAATTAACCGGTGGCAATTTAATGCTAACAGAGCAGTTACTACATGAATTATTGAATGCCAATGAAGCTGACCTAATAAGTTTGAAATCAGCATTGAAAGATGGGGATGAAGATAAGACCAAGAGTATAGCCCACAAAATTAAAGGTGCGGCGAAGATTATTTCAGCTACTTCCATAGTCAAACATTGCGAGCAGTTAGAACAGGCAGAAACCCTAGAAGAAGCAAGTGTGTATCTGGTTACACTCAGTAATTCATTGGAGCATCTTGCTGAAGATATAAAAGCATACCTAATTTCAGAGAAAAACGAAACGATAGATTTTACAAGGCGTTGTTGACTAAAAGCATTTCGAACTATTGCCTCCGTTTTTGAAGCCGAAGGAATGCGGCTTTCCGACATACACACGGCATCTATCGATAGCGAAGGCAGAACATTCCAGAAGCTAGGACATAAATTTCAGTGGAAAATATGTTTAGTCAACAACGCCATTTTACAATCTAAATTTAGCTTAAATTTTCTATAAAATAAAACACCCAAGTTATTTCAACAACAAACACAAACTTGGCTACAAAGTAAACTATAAATATTTTTGCTGTGACCTTCTCGGCATCAACAGATTTTACCGCTTGATATTTATGGTACGCATGGCTATTATAAAAGTTTAATATTTATCAAAAGATTAATAGATTGCGACAATTGAACAACTAGATATTACACATAAGATTAAAAAACTATAAAAAGCATCACCCGTGTAGGACTTTTCCTATAGGGTTATTGTCATTTCCGATCCAATCCCAATCCTCTTTCATTCTAGTCACTACTAATTGTAGTATCAGCATCGAAGTGGTTCGAGCTTAGCTTGAAAATATGAAGCTCAATTTTAAGTTGAGATCTTAGGTTTTCCTAGGCTTCTAAATTCTACAAGTATAAAAGCGCATACCACCTATTCTTTAAATATTAAGGATTAATAGGTACACATATGAAGAAAATAATTGTATTAGCGGTATCTTTAGCTGGTTATGCTTCTCTAGGAACAGCTAACGCAGCATCAACAGGTACTATTCAATTCGTTGGTGAAATCACTGGAGCCACTTGTAATGCTACGGTTAATGGCACAGGCAACGCCACCGTAACACTGCCAACTGTCAGTAACAGTCAACTTCAAGCGGCTGGTAATACCGCCGGGAAAACCAGCTTTACCGTTGAGTTAAGTGATTGTACTGCACTAGGTACTATGACTCAGGGTTCTGCTTTCTTCGAGAGCGGCTCAGCAGTCAATATAGCAACTGGTCGTCTTAAAAATACCGCGGCAAACAATGCCGCAAGTAACGTGACATTGCAGTTACGTGACGCTTCATCTGATACAGCAATCAAAGTTGGCGACTCGAGCCAAACTACTACAAACACTTATGTCAATTTGCCAACCACAGCCGGAGGTAAGGCTCAACTTCCTTACACTGTAGAATATTATGCTGAAAATGCGGTGACTGCGGGTAAGGTTAATTCATCAGTAGTTTATTCAATCCAATATAAGTAAACCTTTTATTAAATAAGATATATAGGGGGGGATCTCCCCCCCCTATCATCAAAAAGGATAATACAGTGCTTCGCTTCTTTTACCTTATTCTAATTATGGTTACATTAATATGTACTATAGGAGTTGCACCACAAGCATTAGCCAGCGTGGTGATTACTGGCACTCGTGTAATTTACCCTTCTGATGCGAATGAGGTGAGTGTAAAGCTGGATAACAGGGGAGAAACTCCTGTTTTGGTTCAAAGCTGGATTGACAATGGTGAAATTGATGAAAAACCTGACTTCATCGATGTTCCATTTATCATTACTCCTCCTGTAAATAGAATTGATCCAGATAAGGGACAGACTCTAAGAATACGTTACACAGGGGATACTCTTCCGACTGATAGGGAGAGTTTATTTTGGCTAAACGTACTTGAAATCCCTGCAAAACCAAGCTCAGAAAGCAATGAAAACTATTTGCAAATGGCGTTTAGAACGAGAATAAAGCTATTTTACCGACCAAACTCATTAGCGTTTGACGTTAAGGATTCTATAGAAAAGATCAGTTTCAACCGACTAGACAATGACACTGTAAGAGTTGATAACCCAACTCCTTTCCACATTTCCTTCGCCAAGATAGTATCCAATGAAAAAGAAATAGAAGGAGAGATGGTATCGCCACATTCATCGTTGAAGTTCCAACTACCTAACCGAATAGGAAGTAAAGTTGAAGCCACTTATATCAATGATTACGGCGCCATGAAACTTCAGGAATATTTAGTTAAATAATTAATAGCCTAATATGGATAACAATATTGGCATCAGCTAAATAACTAAATCGAGGTCAAATTGAAAAAATTACCAATCAGTAATTTTATTACATTATTAGTAGTGGGCTATACACTATCATTTGGCTGTAGGATAACTCTTGCTGATACCTCCCCATCTGTTGGTGCATCATCTACTAGCGTTACATTTGATTCATCTCTATTGAACATGGTGGGATCAGATAGCTTCGATTTAAGCTATTTTCAAGATGGCGCATCTGCTCTTCCTGGAAATTATAAGTCGGCAGTATATATCAATGGGGTATTACTTGGCTATTACAATGTTGAATTCAAGGTAGACAATAAGAAAAAGGTATATCCATGCCTGAGTCAAAAATTGATAAAAGACATTCAATTCAATCCAGATGAATTACCCATACCCATTGATAAAAATATCGATTCATGCATTGACTTGAAAAATCACATCTCTACGGCATACGTTAACTATGATAGCGGAACTCAACACCTTGACATTATTGTGCCTCAAGCCTATCTGTACAATAAGGCAAGGGGGGAAGTTCACCCTGAACTATGGGATGAGGGCATCAACTCTGGTATTTTTGGATACAATATCAATGGTTATAGTAGCCGTTCCAATGGAGAAAATTACAACTCATTATTTGCCAACTTTAGAACCGGAATCAATATCGGAGCATGGCAACTAAGACATAATGGTAACTACTCTTCAATTGAAGGAGGAAGAGAGAACTATAACGCTATAAATACATATATACAACGTGATATCCCTTCATGGAGAAGTAGTGCTTTAGTTGGACAATCAAATACTTCTGGACAAATATTTGACACCTTACCTTTCGTTGGACTTCATTTGGCAAGCGATAGAAGAATGTTACCTGAATCTCAGCAAGGCTACGCACCTCAAATAAGAGGTGTAGCTAAAACTAATGCGCGAGTTTTTATCCGCCAAAATGATCAAATCATTTATGAAACCAATGTAACTCCCGGTGAATTTCTAATTAACGATCTCTATCCTACCGGTTTTGGTGGGGATCTTGTTGTTACTGTAAGAGAATCTGATGCCAGTGAACACTCATTTAAAGTACCCTACGCTTCTGTAACCCAGTTGTTAAGGCCAGGTACAATACACTATGAATTTACCGCAGGTAAAATTCATAGTGATAGCTTATTAAGTAATCCTGATATCTATCAGGCGACTTACCAGTATGGTGTCAATAATACCTTTACTAGTTATGGTGGACTCCAGGCCAGTGATGATTATTACGCCGTGCAACTTGGTGGTGCTATCGGTTCTTCCATTGGTGCATTTGCTCTGGATATTACCCACGCAAGAACCCGCTTGGGAGACGGAGTTGAACCTATGGATATTAGTAAGAGAGTAGAAAATATAACAGGACAAAGTTATCGACTAAGCTATAGTAAGGCTATCAGCGAAACAAACACTAACTTGTCATTGGCTGCATATCGATTCTCAACCGATGGGTATATGGACTTTATGACAGCAATGCATACCCGTGATGCTGTATCTTTAGGAGATTCACCAGAGAATATTTTCAGATCTAAAAATCGCTTTACTGTTACCGCAGCACAGAGTTTACCTAATAATTGGGGACAATTTTATTTAAGTGGCTCATTACAAGATTATTGGAACCAAAAAGGGACAGAAAAGCAATATCATTTTGGATATAACAATCGTTATAAAATTTTGTCTTATGGTTTAAGTATAAACCGTAGCTTTTCCAGTATAGGAACAGAAGAAACCAACTATTTATTGAGCTTTAGTCTGCCCCTTGGAAAAAGTAACTTCTCGCCGCAGATGATGGTAGACCTTTCCCATGACACCAATGGCAATAATAGCCAGCAGTTGGCAGTATCTGGTGTATATGGAGCCGAAAGTGAATTAGGTTATGGTGCAACTATTACCAATACTGATAACGGCGGAACCAGTCATTCACTCAACGCCAATTATCGAGGGCATGCAACCACACTAACAGGTAGTTATAGCCATGGAAATAACTACAACAGCGCTGCGGCAGGGATTAATGGCACTGTCATAGCACATTCAGGTGGAATAACACTCACCCCCTATGTAGCCAATACCTTTGCCTTGATTGAAGCTATAGGTGCTGAGGGAGCAAGTGTATCTTCATATCCTGGTATTCATCTTGATAGCAATGGTTATGCTGCCGTACCTTATTTGAAACCTTATCAGATAAACGAGATTAACATTGATCCAAAAGGAACCTCTGCCGGGGTTGAATTGGAATCTACTTCTCAGAAAGTAGCCCCTCATGCAGGAGCTGTGGTGAAGTTAAGCTATAAAACCAAGCAGGGTAATCTGATTTTGGTCAAAGCAACCTATGAAGGAAACCCATTACCATTTGGGGCTTATGTTACAGATGGTCAAAACAATCATGTTGGCACTGTAGGCCAAGGTGGCGTTCTTTATGCCAGAGTCGATAAAAACAGTGGACAATTAAATATAAAATGGTCAGAACCTGATTCAAAAAGTTGCTCAATTGATTATGAAATAAAGAAAGATTTACCAAATGGGATCCATAAATTCAAAGCTGCTTGCCACTAACCAACTGAATTAACAAGCTTAGAAAAGTTTCACCTAAAGTAACAGGTAGATTAAGATGAAGTGTATAAAAAAATTTTTTTGGATCTTCTTATTGTTAGTCATAGGAGGATACTCTAGCGTAGCGGAAGCGATCCAATGTTCTCGAACCTCATCTTTAGTTAACGCACAAATGCCTTTGGCTGTAAATAACTTAACTGTTGGCCCTGACACGCCTAACGGCACAGTTATATTTAGGCAAGATTTTCGCGTAGGACAAAGGCTATCCGTACATTGCACCCCTTCAAGCTCGCCATATCAAATTTATAGGAGTTATAATTATACACGCATGCCATTGCCTAGTTCGCAATGGTATGGCGGACCTTATCCTAGAGCAACTATTTATCAAACCGGAGTGCCGGGTATTGGCGTAATGATATTAGCAGAGAATAGGCCTTTACCTATAGATATAAAAGCTAACGAAGTCACACCAGCGAATCAGTTCACTAATTATAATTTAAACTTAGGCATGGTTTTATTTTTCATTAAAATAGGAAATGTACAACCGGGAACTATTAGAGGATTTAACTTACCTTCCAGCAACATAAGGTTTAAAGCGCCTGGTGCTAATGTTTTATTGGCAAGATTAGCAATCACCGGCTCTATCAATATAGTGTCGCAAACGTGCAGGGTATCGAATGTGACTGTCCCTATGGGACAGCATAAGATAGGTGATAAATTAACAGGAAAAGGGAAAACCACTGAATGGGTCGACGCATCCATCAGGCTGACTAACTGTCCGAGATTTTACGGCACCCTAAAAGATGGTAAAAATACCAACTACAATTACACCACAGGCGTAGTGAACACCGGAAATTACACTCAAAATGCGTTGGGAGTATCAATATCACCTAACACAAGTACGGTAGATAATAGTGCAGGTATTATGAGTATCAAGTCCGGAACCAATAGCGCTCAAGGTGTTGCCATTCAGCTTGCCGAGTTTTCCAATCGTAGATTTAACAATTATATAAAGTTTGGAACTCCTTGGATATATACTTTATCAAATGAAAATAGTACAACTTTTACCATTCCACTGAGAGCAAGATATATCCAAACCGAATCAGAAGTCACTCCCGGTAGAGCTGATGCCACGGCTACTTTTACCTTGACATACAAGTAACATTAATAAAAAGAATAGTTTTAAAAAAGGCAGCCAGATGGCTGCCTTTTCTATCAATTTTTTAATCAAGGATAATACTGAAATAAACTTAAGAACAGTAAGGTTGAAAATCAGCCTAATGTCATAATCAAGGAGGCTCGCCAACGACGATAATGATATGGCAAAATAGGTTGTGGCAAGACCCAGCGAGATTCACTGTCACTCTTGTAAAGCGGAATATCTTGGCTTCTTAAGAAACGCTCCAAACGAAAAGGGTGTAAACGACAAAAAATAATGTCACAGCCTGCCAACTGCTCAACGTGTAACTCATCTTTTGATATGCAAAGTCCAGCATCCATCAGCCAATAAAGTGTCTGATGATAAATTTCATATTTATGCTGTTTTAGAAAAGCTATGCCCCAACCTGGTTCAGCCGTTAATGCCAACTCTCGGTAAGTTCTGAAATCCATTTACAGCCTCCAAAAGATAGTTTAGGCAGACTATAAAGGCTTGCTTCAATTATATCGTTAAGAAAAATCTCTATTAATGTAAGAAAGTTCTGACATTGAAGTTCTGTCAAATCTCATTACTAGTAACCTGTCCAAATAACTCTCTTTCATGACATTGCTGACTAAAACAGACTAAAAATATTTTCCATAGTAAGCTAATAGCGGGTTTTCTAGACGGCGTTGTTGCCTAAATAAGCGGAACCTTTTTCGCTTTCCATGATCTGATCTTGCATAACAGGTCTTCGGTCAGTTTCATGGGTAAGTCAGAACGCAATATCACCAA
>NZ_JBKORF010000031.1:0-377 GCF_047314685.1 Shewanella sp. BJSY2023SW001 | reverse complement strand
GTTTGGCGCAAGCTTCATTTGGCTATCGATGCCGCTACACATGAAATTATCGGTGCGCAAACAAGCCTTGAAACTGTAGCAGATAATGAAGTATTTCCAGCGTTACTGGCTCCCCTAAGACGCAAGCTTAGACAAGTCTCCGCTGACGGGACTTACGATACCAAAGCTTGTCATAAATTATTGCGACGAAAGCAGGCGAAGCCAACGATTCCACCCCGCTCAAATGCCGGATACTGGGAACCAGGGCATCCTCGAAATGAAGCTGTGGATGCACTCAAGGCAGGAGAGTTGAAGCAATGGAAATTGATGAATCACTACCATCAGCGTTCCTTATCTGAGACCGCCATGTATCGCTACAAACAACTCATTAGCGCCAA
>NZ_JBKORF010000030.1:0-31582 GCF_047314685.1 Shewanella sp. BJSY2023SW001 | reverse complement strand
CCGCTATCGTGAACAAGAAAAAGCGGTTTGGGGACTGGGAAGCTGACACGGTTCTGGGCAAGCAAGGTACGGGCGCGATTGTCAGCCTGGTTGAGCGGAAAAGTAAGCTGCACCTGACACGCAAAGTGCCAGCGAAAAGCGCAGCCGATGTGGCCCGGGCAATGGTTGGCATGCTGTGGAAATATCGAAGTTATGTTCGAACTATCACAGCGGACAACGGCAGCGAATTCTGTGACCACGAACAGGTCGCAGAAAAGCTTAAAACGGATGTCTACTTCGCTAACCCTTATTCGTCCTGGGAACGCGGACTGAATGAAAACTTCAACGGTTTGCTGCGGCAATACATACGGAAAGGCACCGATTTGCGGACGGTAACAGATAGGCAAATTAGTGAGATTGAACGGGCATTAAATGCCAGACCGAGAAAGTGCCTCGGCTTCAGGCAACCTGTTGCGGTATTCAATGAATTACGCAAGGCAGCCTAATTTAGCGAGTGGTGCACTTCGGAGTTGAATTCGCGGGGAAGCCGTTTCATCGAGAACAAGGAGAGTGTGATGCAAGAATTAAAGGGATTTTTGTTGTCTTCTCTGTTGGCATTGCTGGTGGGTTGCATTTGGGCGGCCTTGGCGGGTATTTTTGGATTACTCCTGTTGCCTTCCATTTTTCCATCCAAGGGGTGGTTGGATCTGACCTATATGTTAGTGGGGTCTATTTTGATGCTACAAGCATTGATCGCCGGATGTTGGGCCGGTTGGTTGAGGGGAAGCGGGGTATTGATTCGGCAAACGGTAACCCAAAATGCCTTTTGGAAGACCAACTTGTCTATTGCCATTGGAATGTTGCTGTTGTTTGCGTTATTGCATTAGTTTTCTGTATCCGCCAAGGGTAACCTTGGTCATCGAGTGGACCGTTAATACCCGCTTAAAATATCCTCAACCATATTGTTTTTTAATTGTTTGCGGGCTGTGAGTCTACTCACGTTTTGGGTTATCTTCGGTGGCAACAGTCGGCAAAATGATAAGATCCTCTTTTCTTATTATTGTCTGTATTGGTGGAGTGCCATGCGTAGTTTATGCTCTTGGAGTTTGGTTCTTTGTCTGTCGTTACTGGCTTCGGGTTGTTCATTGCTTGAGGTTAAATTGGAAAGCGGTATTGAGCCGCTGCCGCAAGAACAGTTGAGCATGCGGGTGTTTACCCGGGAATATGCCAGCAGCTTTTTTGCCGGAGTAGAACAAAGCGCCGATCTGATACTGCAGCGCTCTGATGATCTGCAGATCAAATCCAATGCCCTGATGTGGAAAATTAATGCCGAACAAACACTGGGACAAACCATTTTTCAGGTGTCGCCGCTAGCCGCCATGATAGACACTTGGGCTTTTACTGCTCAGATGGCGCAGTTTTTTGAGTCCGGTAATGGCAAGGCATTGTTTGGCGAGCAAACGCAACTGGCAGCCAACACCAGTCAGCAGTTGTTGGCTGATTATGAGCGCCGCATGCAAGGGCTGATGAGTAAAGCCGATTTTGATGCCAATCAGCAGTTTATCCGCGAATATGCCGTGGCCCACCCGCTGTTTGATGTTAGCTTTCCGCGGGTCTCCGCGTTTAACGACTGGTTGAGCTTCCGTAAGATTGGCGAGTTTGATGCTGTGACTACTTTCGGCAGTGTGCCTGAGGTGATGAGCGATATGTCCGACCGTATGGCCATGCTGGCGAGCCAAACGCCAAAACTACTTGGCTGGAAGGCAGAACTGTTTGCCCTTCACTCTAACATCAACTCAAAAGAGGTACAGCAAACCCTAAAAGATATCAGCGAAACCTCGGCTAAATTTCAGAAGCTGATGAATGAAAGCCCGCAGTTAATGTCTGAGCTGGCAGTGGATCTGCGCCGCGAGCTGACGCCGCTGTTGGCACAATTGGATGCCAGTGCCGAGCGCAATCTGGCGCAACTGTCGGTTGAACGTTTGGCATTGGAAAAAATGGTGGAACGTGAGCGCATTGCGCTGGAACAGATGGTGGATAGAGAGCGCCAGGCCGTGACCAAAGAAGCCGACGCGCTGGTGCAACGTACTGTGACTCAGGTTTTTGAAGAGCTCACTGGCGTGATTAAAAGCCTGATCCTCTATATCGTGCTGTTCTTGCTGGTAGTGTTCTTTGCGCCACTGGGCTTGGGTGTTTGGTTGGGCAAGCGTATCGGCTTGAAGCAGGCCAGTATGACGAAGCAATAGTCAGTCAAATGGTGGCAAGTGTCTTATAGTGAGGCGCAGAAGGTAGCGTAAGTTGTATTAGTCGCAAGAGGGTGTTAACACGCGGCTTAGGACTTCAAACAGATACTTGCCACCACTTTTAAGCCCAACTGTCCGAGGGTATTTGCAGGGCTGGTTACTTATTTCTACAGATCAGCTTAACGTGTGCCTGCAGTTTCTTTAGGGCCCGAGGACTTACTCGTACCTTCCTTAGCTGTATTAGCTCATGTGTAGACTTGATGAAACCATAAGTATTTCGATTATAGTCCTTTTAATTAGATGACTTTTTTACCAAACTTATCCATTTTGCAATTGCATTTAGGACAAGTGCAACCACCCCACATCAGTTGATTTATATTTTGGGGGATACGAATCTTTGGCATTATTTCGCCGCATTCTGGGCACTTGATCTCATGTAAATTTATATCCATTTTAGACTGCTTGTTTTCAGTCATGGTGTTCTCCTTTTAAATTATTTTTGTATTGATTTTTTTGGGAACTGGCATGCCAGCCGTCCTTGTGGTAGCCGCATGTTATAACTGGTTGAATCGCCTTTAAAGTAACCAAGTCATCTTAACAAAACAAGAGGTGTTATCTGCCTGGATAGTTTAGCAATAAGCCGGCACAGGTTTTATTGGCGAAATAGCAGTAGTAAGAAAGGATAGAGGAAAGGGCCAAAGGCATTATTGAAGCGATAGCCCTTGGCCTTAAGTTTTACAAGTGCAGTTCAACACAGATAGCGGCGCCGCTTTGCTTGGGCAGGTTTAATCTGTGATTAACTCGAGTTGCATCAATAGCATATCTTCACCGTCTATGATCCGGGTATCCTGGCTGTGGCAGTGGGGACAGATGACGGTGCGCTCTTCTGGTGTGCTTTGCTGCCGGCACTGGTTGCAGGATAGCGTCAGCGGCGCTATGTCGATATCGAGCACGGCATCGTGACAGACACTGTGCTCACGAAAGGTGTTGAAGGCGGTGCGAACCAGCTCAGGCTCGACGCCGCTCATGGCGCCTATCTTGATGGCGACCCGGGCAATGCCCTTGGCGCCGTGCTCGGCGGCGAGTTGCTGGCACTGCTCCATCAGGGCACTGACGATAGAGTACTCGTGCATCAACAGATCCTCGGCAATAGCTCGCCCTGTGGCAGATCCAAATAACGGCGACTGCCCCAGGCCGATTCCAGTACCACTTTACCCGGATGTTGTTCGCCTACTTCGCCTATGATGCAGGCCTGATCGCAATGACCGAAGCGGCGCATGATTTCGACCGCGCCTTCGGCGAGTTCGCGGGGCAGGGCGATGACAAAGCTGCCTTCGTTGGCGAGATCCCAGGGCTCAAAACCGTAGAGTTCACAGACGCCGCGTACCTCATCACAGACGGGAATGGCGGTTTCTCTGAGGGTAATGCCCTTACTCGAGGCCTTGGCCCACTCGTTGAGCACAGCCGACAAGCCGCCGCGGGTGGCGTCACGCATGGCGTGGATCTCCAGATTGGCGGCGATCAGTTGCTCCACCACATTCCAGAGCACGGCGCAGTCTGAGCTGAGTTCAGACTCCAGCTCCAGCCCTTCTCGGGCACTCAGGATGGCGGCGCCGTGACGGCCTATGTCCCGCGAAAGCAAGATGGCATCGCCGCTTCTTAGTGCATGAGCCGAAATGCCCGGCTTGAGAATACGGCCCACCCCTGAGGTGTTGATGAAAATGCCGTCGGCGCAGCCTTTGGGCACTACCTTGGTATCGCCGCAGACGATGCGGGCTCCGCATTGAGACAGGGCATCGGCCATGCTGGCGACTATCTGTTTCAGACGGCTGATTTCAAAGCCTTCCTCTATGATAAAACCACAGCTTAAATATTGCGGCTCGGCGCCCATCATAGCTAAGTCGTTGACTGTGCCGGCAATGGCCAGCTTGCCGATGTCGCCACCTTTGAAGAATAGCGGCGCTACGGTAAATGAGTCTGTGGTAAAGGCGCAATCGCCGCCAAGATGCAAACAGGCGGCGTCTTCTTCGCGTCTGAGAATGGGGTTGTCGAAGGCATCGAAAAACAGCTTGTTGATAAGCTCAGCCATTTCCCGGCCACCGCCGCCATGGCTCAGTTGTACTCGTTTATCGGACATCAGTTTACTCCGGCATATCTGTAGTAGGCATTGCAGGCGCCTTCAGAGCTGACCATGCAACTGCCGAGCGGTGTTTGCGGGGTGCAGCCGCGGCCAAATACTTTGCAATCCTTGGGATTGGCCATGCCACGCAGAATATCGCCGCATTGGCAGGCCTTGTGATCGTCTATCTGTTTCACCGGCAAGCGCTCGGCAAAGCGTTGTTCGGCATCCCTGTGACTGTATTCGGGTTTCAGCATCAGTGCCGAGTCGGCAATGGGGCCAAGGCCGCGCCAACGAAAACTGGGGCGTACCTTAAAAAATTGCGCTACCTTTTGCTGCGCCAATAGATTGCCCTGTTCGCTGACGGCGCGTTGATACTGGTTTTCCAGTTCACAGCGGCCGCTGACTTTCTGTTTGACCAGCGCGAGAATGGATTGCATGACATCAACCGGCTCGAAGCCCGAGACCACCACAGGGGTGTGATAACGTTCCACCGCCGGTCGATAGATGCGGGCGCCGCTGATAACGCTGACGTGGGCCGGGCCGATAAAGGCGTTGACCTTGGTCTCGGGGTGGCTCATTACCGCATCTATTGCCGGTGGTACCAGCACATGGTTGATATGAAACAAGAGGTTACTAAGGCCCTTGGCTTCTGCTTGCTCCAGCAGTACCGCCGTCATCGGCGTGGAGGTTTCAAAGCCGATGGCGAAATAGACTATGGTCTTGTCCGGGTTATCGGCGGCGATTTTCAGCGCATCGAGCGGAGCATAGACGGCGCGGATATCATGACCTTCGGCGCGCACAGAGGCGAGCGAACCCTTGGAGCCGGGAACCCGGATCATATCGCCCAGGGTCACCAAGATCACATCATCGAGACGGGCGAGGGCGGCGGCCTGATCTATCCGCTCTTTGGGCATGACACATACCGGGCAACCCGGGCCATGAATGAAATGGATATTTTCCGGCAGCAGCTGCAGTAGACCATATTTCATTATGGTGTGGGTGTGGCCGCCGCAGACCTCCATGATATTGAGCGGCTCGGTCAGCTTGGGAGCCAGTGCGGCGATTTCCTCGGCCAGATTACGGATAGTGGCCGGGCAGCGAAAGCCGTCGTACAGTTGCCTGAGCTCAAGCTCTGCCATCTTCCGCCTCCAGTTTGGCCGCTATCTCACGGTACAGCGCCAGGCTTTCGGCGGCAGATTCGGCATCTATCTTGTTCATCACAAAGCCGATATGGATAAGCACATAGTCACCAATGGCAAGCGGTTCATCCAATAGATGGCAGCTCACTGTGCGTTTAACCCCCAGGGTCTCCACGGTAACGCTCTGACTTTCGGGGTGTAGCTCCACTACCTGGGATGGGATAGACAAACACATCAGCGGGCCTCCTTGGTGCGCTCGGCAAAGGCGGCGAGCTGCTTATCCAGCCACTGGGCGACCCGGGTCAAACTGGCGGGATCTTTGGTAGAGACTTCCAATACCTCGGCCTTGGGGTTGAGCTTACTCACCTGGGCACGGGCCTCGGAGACATTAAAGTCAAAGTAGGGCAGCAGATCGCACTTGGTCAGCAGTACCAGATCGGCGCGGTGGAACATTACAGGATATTTTTCTATCTTGTCGTCGCCCTCGGGGATGGAAACCAGCACAATATTCATGTGGGTGCCAACATCATAGCTGGCCGGACACACCAGGTTGCCGACGTTCTCGACAAAGCAGATATCCATGTTGTCAAGCGCTTGCTGGTGCAGGGCACCGTGCACCATAAAGGCATCCAGGTGGCAGGCGCTGCCGGTTTGGATCTGAATCGCTTCTATGCCCTTGGCCTTGAGGCGGTCGGCATCCCGCGAGGTTTCCAGATCGCCTTCAATGACGCAGTATTTTTTGTCTGTATAGGCACCGAGATGCTCCAGCAGGCTGGTTTTGCCGCTGCCGGGGCTACTCATGATATTGAAGGCCATCACCCCGTGGGATTCGAAGTGTTCCCGGTTGTGCTGAGCTTCGATGTCGTTTTTGTCGAGGATCTTGTGGATCACCGACAGAGTCTTGCTGTCGTTCAGCTGTGGGTTGGTGTGTACTGTGCCTTGGCTGTGAGAATGGCTATGAGAATGGCTGTGAGAGTGCTCATGGGAATGGCCATGAGAGTGATCGTGACTGTGACCGTGATTGTGATCGTGACTGTGAGAATGACCATGCTCGTGAGAATGATGCCCGCCGTTGCCCCTGGGCAGTGAACATCCGCAATCTTTACACATAATGAACTCCCTTTGGTTCCTTAATCTGAGCATGCGCCGCTTTGGCGGCAGATGCCTTGATATCAATCAGTAATTTCAACGTTCGACCAGGCTCTGTGTGAGCCCGGGTTGATGTAATCCATACCAGAGCTGCCCGAGGGCGATACCGCCATCATTGACCGGCACCAGGCCGGGTTTCAAGCGGTGAAATTCAAGCCGGGCGAGTTCCCGGTGGCAGTATTCACTGAGAAGCCTGCTTTGAAACACGCCGCCGCTCAGTACCAGCGGCAGATCTTCTATTCCTTCGGTCTTGAGCCAATCACGGGCCTTGAGCGCCGCGGCGATAATCCCTTTGCCTATGGCCTGAATAAAGGCCAGCGCCAGCAGTTCACTGTCCGGCTCGGTGCGCCAGGCTTGCAGCAGCGCCGAAAATAACGGCGCGCTTTGCCACTGCCCAAGCACCAGCTCGGCGCGAGTGTTTGTCGGTTCGAGCTCATGTTCAAGCTTCAGCTCTAAGCCAAGCTTCTCGGCGCCTTGCTGTTTCCCGGCGGCAATGGCTCTGCGGGCAAGGGTTTCCAGGATAATCCCGGCTTGGCCTTCATATTGGCTGAGTCGCAAGTTTGCCAGCATAGCGGCGGCGGCATCGAATAAACGGCCGATGGAGTGGCTCTTTGGACCTATGCCACTGCTGGCGAGCTTGCCAAGGTTGGCCAGCTTGGCAGCGGGCTCGGCGGCAAAGACCGCCAATTGCTGCAACTCTTCAATACCATGGTTTTGCAACAGCAGGCTATAGAGTAGGCGCCAAGGCTCGCGAATGGCCTGCTCGCCACCGAGCAGTGTCATCGGGCTCAGGGTTGCCAGGCGCTGAAAGCCCTGACAGTCGGCCAGCAGCAGTTCGCCGCCCCAGAGCTGGTTGTCATCTCCAAGCCCTGTGCCATCAAAGCTGAAGCCCAGCACCTTGCCGCTGTAATCATTGGCAGCCATCACCGCCAGCAGATGGGCGAAGTGATGTTGCACCTCAAGCTGCCGAGCACTTTGCCGCTCGGCCCAGCGGCTGGAGGCGTAGTCGGGGTGTTTATCGCGGATGATGGCCTCGGGTTCAAAGCGGTACAGGCGCTGGAAACTCTGCAAAGTGCGCTCGAAATAGCCTTCAGCCTCAACACTGAAAAGATCGCCGATATGGGGGCTGAGATAGAGCTGATTACCGATATTGAGCGCCAGGGTGTTTTTCTGTTGTGGGCCCACGGCCAGCAGTGACGGCAGCTTGTTGGAGCAGTTGTCTCCAGAGTCCTTACTCGCCAAGCTCTTGCTTGCTTTGTTCATGCTCGCCAAGCTTTTGCTTGGAAGGCTCAGCGGTGCATAACCGCGGGCGAGACGCAGTATTTGCAGTTCATCATCCAGCATCTGCACCACAGAGTCGTCACAACCGTTGATGATGGGGCGGTTATGATCCAATACTGCATCGACCACAGCCAGAGGCGGCTTGCCGAGTTGCTGCAGCACCTCGTCGCCGTCTGTGATAATCGGCTCACCGGAGCGGTTGGCACTGGTGGCCACCAGCGGCCGCTGCAGACCATCGAGCAGTAGGGTGTGCAGCGGCGTATAGGGCAGGAACAAACCCAGCCGGTCGATATCCGGGGCTATGGCGCTGCTGAGTGCCGGAGCGTCAGCCTGGTGTTGCTTCTTGCCCATAAGCACTATTGGCCGCTCTTGACTACTGAGCAGTTGCCATTCGGCGCTCGAGCCTTCGGCATACTGTTTGGCGAACTCGATTGAGGGCATCATCAGTGCCAGCGGTTTGGCCGGGCGGCACTTGCGGCGCCTAAGTTCAGTGACTGCGTCATGATTACCGGCATCACAGATCAGATGAAAGCCCCCTAGGCCCTTGATGGCGAGGATTTTGCCCTGTTTTATAAGGGCAATGGTTTGCGCCAGCGCTTGCTCTCTCTTGGCGAGGATTTCGCCGCCTGCGCCACGCAGTGTCAGCTCGGGGCCACATTTTGGGCAACTGACCGGCTGGGCGTGATAGCGCCTGTCCATAGGATCTTCATAGGCTTGGCGACAGGCATCACAGAGCGCAAAGCCCGCCATGGCGGTATTGTGTCTGTCGTAGGGCAGGTTGCGGATAATGGTGTATCTGGGGCCACAGTGGGTGCAGTTGGTGAAGGGGTAACCGAAGTGGCGATTATCGGGATCGCGTATCTCGGCCAGGCAGGCATCGCAGCTGCTCTTGTCGCTGCCCACAGTGACTATGGCCGCCGCTTGCCCCGCACTGCTGTGCGCTATGGTGAAATCCTGTAAGTCCTGCACTTGGGCATGGCTGACGGTGAGTTCATCAATGCGGCACAGCGGCGGGCGCTCGGTATCGAGCGCGGCTCGAAAGCCTGCCAGCGCCATCTCCGGACCTTGCACCAATATGCTGACGCCCTGCCCATCGTTGAGCACATGGCCCGTGAGCTGAAAGCGTTTTGCCAACTGGAAAATCCAGGGGCGAAAACCCACCCCCTGGACTATGCCTTTGATATTAAAGCTTTGGGCAACAAGCGCTGTCATCAGCGCCTCCTTTGCCTGAGCCAAAGTGCGCCGGCGGCGAGCAGGGCGCCGTCGAGATCGAGCAGCTGACTGGCCGCCAGCGGGAAGTTTTTGCCGATGCGGATGGCGATTCTCTTGCTCAGAACCGGGTTGGCCATGGCGCTGCCGGCCAGAAACACACAATCTATGCCAACGCTGAGATCCAGATGCTCGACCCAGTTGGCCAGATAGTCGGCCAGTGAATCCTGGGCGGCGAAGCAGAGCTTGGCGGCATCTGTGTCGCCGGCGAGGCGGAAACTCATGACAGTGCCCAGCGTTTTGCACCAGTTAAGGCCGCGCACCGCTTCGCCTTTGGCCAAGGGGTAATCGATTCGCGGTGCGTTGGCGCCCTTGTAACTCATGGCGGCGGCAATAAAGGCATCTTTAAGCTCTGTGGCCGACTGGCCCTGTTGTCCGAGCCCACTGATGATGGCGATAACGGCCCACAGTGCATCCAACCCGGGGAAGACAGATAGCTCGCGACTGCCAATATCCAGCAGGCGGTTATAACACTCGGGGAATTGGTTTTTGAATTTTTGCACCACAGTGCGCTGCGGACTTTGCTCCAGTGCGTGTACTATTTCATAGCCGCTGGCGGGCAGTTGAGTCAGTTCAAAGAAGCACTCTTGTTTGCCGTCCTTATCCAGATAGCGTATTTGTGAGGGATTCGAGCCGCTGAAATAGAGCAGTGCAGCTTTTTTTATACCGCAGAATTCGGCCTTAAGCGCGTTGAAGGCGCATTCGGCGCCGTGCTCTGTGGCCACTTGCCAGATATTAGCGTCATTCTCCGTGGCCGCTCTCAATACAATTTGCGGCTCTTTTTTGTTGCCCAGGTTTTGGACGGTCGCCACTGAATTGCCGAACCTTGCCTCATCGTGCAGGGTTTCCGGCAAGGCATGGCCTGAGCTTACCTTACTCAGCTGCGCCTGGTGAGCATAGAGCGGCAGATAGTGACCGGCTATCCAGCATAGCTCTACACGGGATGGCTGGGATAACTCAACCGCAAACAGATAGTCGCAGCCCTTGATACGCAAATACTCGCAGATGATCAGCAGCAGTCTGCTATCGGCAAACGCCACTGAGTACAGGGGCTGTGTGAGCCTGGGATGCTGCGAGCAGGGCCTTAACCGCAGCGCAGGTTTTTCCATCGAAGAAAGCGCCAGCACTTCGGCATCGCTCAGCAGGAAGTGGGCGTTGAGGCTATTGGGATTACAGCAGATAAGTGTTTGGCCGTTGGATATGTCCTGAGGCATATCATCTTGTTTGAGACTCAGTTTTAGGCGCCGATTGCCGCTGTCGGTAAGCGTGAGCGATTTGCCCTCAAGCAGTTGCTCGGCCATGGCACGGATATCGCTTGGTTGCAGGGCGCAGAGCTCCGGCTCGGCCAATACCGCCTCTTCACCATGACAGTGGGGGCAGGGCAAACGGATATTGGCAAAATCAGGGTGTTGGTTATCGCCCAAACGTGGCTGGCAGTGCTGACAAAACGCCAGGCTCGGCCGAGTGGCTGCATTGGGAAGTACGTCGGCTAAAGCCAATGGTGTGGCGGCGCCGAGCCTTTCCTCTGCCAGTAAAATACGTGAGTCCAGTAAGCTGGTGCTCAAGAGAAAATCACCTGCAATCTCATCGGCGAGCTGCTCAAGCTCACTCTGGCTCCCCTCTGCTTCGAGAATATATCGCCAGATGATCCTGGGCGCTTGATGATTGTGCTCAAGGGCGGCAGCAGCGCTTTGCTTGGCCGCTGATTTCAGCGGCAACAGGGCGATAGTGATATTCAGCTTATCGTAATTAAGATATTGGTTACATAAATGCCCATACCAAGGCTGCTGCGAGGCGCAGTCAAATTCGAATCTAACGAGTTTCATGGGATGTTTCCGGCAGTTTGTCTTCTTCATCGACCTTTGCAGTTACAGACAGCTTTGGGCGATAGGAGTGGGGAATAAGGGCTTCTATGTCAGTGTTACCGGTTTTTTGGCATTGCCAGCCAAGGTGCTGCAAATAGTTGATAAGCGTGGTTTCCATCAAGGGCACGGCGGCGGCAATTTGCGGTGTGAGCCCAAGGGTCATGGGTTCAATCACGGTAGGGGTGATCCCAAGCACCATGGTGTGGGGCCTGTCGCCAAGCATCTCCATCATAATCAGGGTTTGCAGCATTTCCACTTCATGGGCGCTGCCTTGCCAGTCGATTTCAGGGGGAGCCTTATCGAAGTCGAAGAAATAGACTTCGCCGGGTTTGGCGCCTGCGGCATTGACGGTATCGACCAAGAGCAAAGCGTCGTACTTGGCGATGATAGGGGTAAGCCCCTGTGCCAGGGTGCCGCCGTCGAGGAGATCGAGCTGATCGCTTGGGTGAGTAAATTGGTAGTTTTCATTGAGGTAATTGACAAAATGTACGCCGATACCTTCATCGGCGTACAGGACATTGCCAATACCCAGCAGCAATATCTTCATCTGACCTCTAGTGCTTGTCCGGGTGATAGTCATAACCCGAGACAATAGAGTCCACTGAGTTATGTTTGAAGCGGATACCTGTCCAGACCGCCATATAAACGTGGATAACCACGAAGATGACAAAGGCCCAGGTCAGATAGTGGTGCCAGATCCTGACCATAGCCAGGCCACCCATCTGCGCCGTGATCCAGCCGGAGATATCCCACAGCCAGCCGCCCATACCTTGATGGTAGACGTTGGCATAGAGTACCAGGCCGGTAATACAGATCACCGCAGCCATTACAGACACTGCCAGATAGGTCATAAACTGCAGTGGGCCATAGACACCGGCCTTGTTCAGCTTACCCATCCACAGATAGGACTTGAGCTGAACTATCCAACTCTTCAAGCTCATCACATCCCGAAACGAGCGCCGCTCAATATCGCTCTTACTGAAGAAGAACAGATAAGCTCGGGCCAGGGTAATGGCACAGAGGATAAAGCCGAAGATCAGGTGGGCAAAGCGGATCCAGCCTTGCACCAACACATCACTGGACTCGGGCGCCACCAGAAATGGCCAGGCGATATAAAAGCCTGTCACTACCAGTACCAAAATGGCCAGCGCTCTGAGCCAGTGAAATATCCGGATCGCGGCGCTGAATACTATCTCCTGTTTATAGGAAACACTCGATGTAGCCATGACGCTTCCTCCTTAGCGGGCATTGGGATCGATACGGAATTCGCCCAAAGACTGCCCCTTGTAATCCATCACGTGTACGGCGCAGGCCATACAGGGATCGAAAGAGTGAATAATGCGGATCACTTCCAGTGGCTTGGTGGGGTCTTCGAGCTTTAAGCCTATCAGTGATGCCTCATAAGGTCCCATCTGTCCGTTGGCGTCCACGGGGCCTGCGTTCCAGGTGGTGGGCACCACGGCCTGATAGTTTTCCACCAGTCCCCCTTTGATGCGGATCCAGTGACTGAGCATACCGCGAGGTGCTTCGAGCATGGCGTGGCCGACATATTCCTTGTTACTGTCAAGTTCAGGCTTGATATAAGTGCTGTCGTCACTCTGGATATTGGTCAGCAGGGCATCGAAGGTGCGCAATCCCTCTTTGGCCACAATCGAGGTTTGCAACATGCGCGCTGCGGTGCGGCCAAGGGTGGTGAACAGGGCCTCAATCGGCAAGCCGGTACGTTGCAGCAAACCATTGACGGCATCGACCACCACTTGATTGCCTCTGGCATAGTTCACCAGCATACAGGCAAGTGGGCCCACTTCCACAGGTTCACCCTGGTAGCGAGGCGATTTCACCCAACTGTATTTGTTGTCGCCATCCAGGGTTGGCAGTTTGCCGTAAACCGTATCGCGCTCAACAAAGCCGGTGTAATCCGGAATTGTGGTGCCATCGTAAGGGTGTTGCGGCTTATCGGCCTTATACCAGGCGTGGGTGACGTCTTCGGCAATCAGATCCGGGTTGATATCGCTGACACCGGCCAGGTCGCCCTTGAGGATAACCCCTTGCTCAAACAGATATTCACCATCAGCAGTGACAAAGTCGTTGGTGGCCATAAAGCTCTTGATGTTAACGCCGCCCAGTACCGAGGCTTCGCCGCCGAAGGCTTCGGCCGCCATTACGATATCGGCCTTGTAACCACGTTCAATAAAGTCGGCCACAATGGCATGTTTTTGTTTCCATTCCTGCAATCTAGCCGGGCTCAACATGTCACGCACCGAGGTGACACCGCCGACCACCAGAGACTGAGGGTGAGGCTGCTTGCCGCCGAAAATCGCCATCATCTCTGCCGCGACTCGTTGTACTTCCAATGCCTTAAGGTAGTGCGACAGGGCGATCAGGTTCTGCTCTGGGGTGAATTTATAGGTGCCGTTACCCCAATAGGCATTGGCGAAAGGTCCAAGCTTACCGGTTTCAACAAAGCCCTTGACTCTCTCCTGAACGGCTTTGAGCTCGCCTTCACCGGCAGCAATCGGCTTGTCAGTGTATTTGAGTGCCACCTGGGCCGCCTTGGCGGGATCGGCACTGAGGGCTGAAACCACATCGACCCAGTCCAAACCATGCAGATGATAGAAATGCACTATATGGTCGTGCATGATCAGCGAAGTATGCATCAAGGAGCGCAGATAGCGGGCGTTGAGCGGAATTTTCATCCCGAGGGCATTTTCCACCGCTTCGGTGCCGCAGCGATAGTGGGAATAGGTACACACCCCGCAGATCCGCTGCACGATAAGGCCCACATCCATAGGCGTACGGCCCTTGAGGATCACCTCAATCCCGCGCCACAGGGTGGAGGAGGACCAGGCTTTTTGTACCACGTTGTTTTCATCGACTTCCACCTCAACACGCAGATGGCCTTCGATACGGGTAATGGGATCTATGACTACACGTTGGTTCATTGATTAATCCTCCTTCGAACCGGCAAACAGACTGGCAACCGCATGGGCGCCGATACCCACCACAGTGGCACCGAGAATGACAGCGCCTATGGTATCGGCGGTGGCATCCAGGCCATGCAGCAGTTGTCTGCCAAGAGGTTTTTCAAAGTCAGCCATATCATCCCAGAAATTGGGCTCAGAGCAGCCCATGCAGCCATGACCGGCCAGCACAGGCCAACTGGTATGGTGATTGAAACGCTCGGTCGGGCAGTTGTTGTAGGTGTAAGGACCCTTACAGCCTACCTTGTAGAGACAGTAACCTTCTTTGGCGCCGGTATCACCGAATTCCTCGACAAATTCACCGGCGTCGAAACGGCCGCGGCGTTCGCAATTGTCGTGCACCCTGGCACCATAGGCCCACTTGGGCCGATTGAACATGTCCAGGGCAGGGAGCTTGCCGAACATGATGAAGTACATCAGGGTGCCGACAATATTCTTTTCACTCGGTGGGCAGCCACCCAGGTTAATGACCGTTTTGTTGACCACTTCATGGACACCCTTGGCACCGGTTGGGTTGGGCGCGGCGGCCTGAACCCCACCGAAGGCGGCGCAAGTACCCACGGAAATTATCGCAGCAGCGCCTTCGGCGGCATGCTTGACAATTTCGAGCCCGGTGTGGCCTTTACAACCGACCGTTAAGAAGGCGCCGTTGTTGGCCGTTGGCACGGCCCCTTCAACCGCCAGCAGGTAGTTGCCTTTGTAGGCTTCAAGGGCGTGTTCCAGATTCTCTTCTGCTTGCCAGCCGGCGGCAGCCATCAGGGTCTCGTGGTATTCCAGTGAGATATGATCGAAGATCAACGAATCCAGATTCGGGGTATCGGCGCGCACCAAGGATTCGGAGCAACCAGTGCACTCCGCCAGGTGTAACCAGATCAGAGGCACCCGATCGGCCAGTTCAGCGGCTTCGGCCACCAGATTGGAGAAGGGCAATGGCAGCGCCATCATGGCGGTAACCGAAGCACTCCACTTCATGAAATCACGGCGGGTCAGGCCGAGTTCCAGCATACGTTCCTGTAAAGATTTGTCCTGACGGGCAGGCAGCTGGCGCAACTTCTCCAGCCGTTGCCGTCCTTGCTCGTAAAGGGCTGCATGTGTGTCCATGGTTGAACCTTTTATTTATAAGAATGTAATAGCTTTTAACTCACACAAATCACGCCTATGAGTGTAGGTCGCAACAGAATGATTAAAGTTGATATGCGTCAAGATTTCTGCCGGGGTGTGATTTTTGATAAGTTTACTTTTTAATTACATGATCGGGATCAAAATGGTACGACAAGGGATTGGACAAATTGTCCAACTATCCCTTTTGAGGCATTTGAGATTTGTTATTTGCCAAACTTAAAATCCTTATCTATCCGTTTTATAGCTATTTTTTCAAAAACTGGAAATTGTGGGCTGCCAGTGAATCGAGAGGATCCGACCTATGAGCGTCAAAAAATTGCTGTCACTGCCACTTGTGATACTTTTGTTGGTCTTTTGTGGTCAAGGGCATGCTAAACCGTTACAGTCCCCATTGGCACTGGCGTTAAGCCGTGATGATGGTACTCAAGTCAGCCTCAATGACTATAAGGGGAAGGTGATTTATCTGGACTTTTGGGCCTCGTGGTGTGCGCCATGTCGCAAATCGTTCCCCTGGATGCAGCAGATGTATCACAAATACCGAGAGACGGATCTCGCCATAATCGCGGTGAATCTGGACACTGACTCCCAATTAGGTAGAGAGTTTCTCCAGCAACTGGATGCCGACTTTGATGTGCTTTATGACCCAGAAGGGCGGCTGGCACGCAGGCTGGACTTGCAGGGGATGCCCTCAAGTTTTCTATTTGACCGGAATGGAAAACTGCTCGGTAGCCATGTTGGTTTTTTCACCGAGCGACAAAGCCAGTATGAGGCTGAACTCAAGCGTGCGTTAAAGGAGTAACAGATGCGTAGGATTCGTTTATTGGGCTTATCGCTTATTATCACTCTTGGGTTGACAGCTTGTGCTCAACTCGGGGTTGAACCTTGGGAGCGGGATCAGTTGGCGAGGGAGGATATGTCGCTGGCGCACGAAAGGCTGGACTTGGCACTGGACGATCATATCTACTTCAGCAAAGAGGGAGCCAGTGGTGGCCGCGCATTCGCCGGAGGAGGCTGCGGATGCAATTGAAGCGGCAAAAGGGCGAAACCAATATTGCCGCAGCGCTGACACTGGCCAGCAGCTCACTGCTTGCCAGTGGTGCGACGTATGTCGGAGATGATAACTTCAGCTATCCGGATAACAGTGCCGACAAGGCTACCGATTGGCAGTTGGAAGCCGCATTGATGTTTTATGGCGAGCAGGACAGGGTGACAACTCTTGAGGGAGTTCTGCTGGCTAAAGGCGAATTTGATGACAGCAGTGGCCTGGATATCAAACTGGTGTTCGACAGCCTGAGCGGCGCATCGGCCACGGGCGCCGTGGTGCAGCAACAGAGCCAAACCCTGACCCGGCCTTCGGGCAACGGCGAATATCAGATAGCCGCCGGTGAGCAGGTGTTGGATGACAGCTTTGATGATAAGCGACTGCAACTGAGTGCCGATTGGTATAAGTTCTTTGAAAATAACTGGCAGCTGGCAGGCGGCTTTTATGGCTCACGGGAATATGATTACACTTCGCTCGGGGTCAATGGCGCGCTGGAGCATAGCTTCAACAAGAACAACAGTACCGCGTCCCTGGCGTTGGCTTACGGCCTGGATACCATAGATCCGGTCGGCGGCCGACCTTTGCCGCTTGCAACCATGGCAAGAAGAGTGGAATTCGACTCGGAAACCGCTTTTAGGCAAGCCTTTGAGGCAAGTAGAGAAGGCGGCTCGGATCATAAGCAAACCCTGGATCTGCTGCTGGGTTTTACCCAGGTGCTCAACCGTCGCTGGCTGTTGCAGGGCAACTATGGGTTTTCCCTGGTTAAGGGGTACCAGACAGACCCCTACAAGGTGCTGAGCCTGGTGGACAATCTGGGTGTCACCCAGAGTTACCTTTATGAATCCAGGCCAGACTCACGGCAAAAGCAAAGCCTGTTTTTGCTGCTCAAGGGGGCGCTTGATAGGGGCGTGCTGGATCTTTCCTGGCGCTACACTTTCGATGATTGGCAGCTGGATTCTCATACGCTGGAGAGCCACTTCAGGCACTATTTCTCTGATGGCTTCTATGGTCAGTTGCACCTGCGTTATTACCGCCAGAGTGCGGCATCCTTTTATCGGCCCTTGTTGCTCCAGAATGAGGGCTCAATGCCCGGCTATTCAGCTGAATTCGCCAGCGCAGACCACCGCCTTGGTGAGCTGCAAGCCTATACGGTCGGAGTTAAGCTCGGACATAAGCTCAGCGAGGGTCGCGAGCTCAGCTACCGCCTGGAATATTATCAGCAGCAGGGTGAAAACAACGGCACCTTACTGCCCGGTGAGCTTGGCAATATGCAGCTGTTTCCAAGACTCAGGGCGGTGATTGCCCAGCTCAGCTACCGTTTTTAGTTAATAGACAGTAGAGGAAAGCTGCCTTTGATCAAGAGCCACACCTCAGCGCCAGAGATGAACCTTAGCCGTACCGACTTTGGTTTTCGTGGCCGTTTTCGCTCGATGGCTAGCCCCTGTGAGTTACTGATTGCAAGCGATGACGAGCGTTTGGCGCTTAGCCTCACTCAAGCTGCCATTAAGGAATGCCAAAGGCTTGAGCAGAAATACAGCCGCTTTTTAGCGGGCAACTGGCTATGGCAGCTCAATCATTCAGCCGGAGCGCCTGTTATACTGGACAGCGAGGCGGCGGCGTTGCTGCAGTTTGCCAAACGCTGCTGGCAACTGAGTGAGGGCTTATTTGATATCACCGCCGGCCCTCTGCTCGCGCTCTGGTGTTTTGAAAAGGGAAAGGGTTCAGAAACTTCACTGCCGGGTTCGACTGATATCAAAAAAGCCTTGTCCCGGGTTGGCTTTCAACACCTCAAGTTCAGTTCCCATTTTGATGACAGTGCTGAAGATAAAAGCCCCCGAGAAATAGCTGAGCCGCCCTGGATCATGCTGCCAGAGGCAATGCAGTTGGACTTCGGCGGCCTGGTAAAAGAATATGCCGCCGATAGGGTTGCCGGGCTGTGTATGACCCGGGCCGCAACCACCGAGGTGCTGGTCAATCTCGGTGGTGATATCGCCGTCAGTGGTAACAGATGTTGGCAGGTGGGGATTGAAGATCCCGTCAATCTTGACCGAGCCGCGGAGCTGATGTCGCTCGATGTGGGCGCATTGGCCACCAGTGGCGACAGTCGCCGCTTTATCGAACATCAGGGGCATCGTTATGGTCATATTCTGGATCCTCGCAGCGGTTATCCTGTACAGGACGCGCCCCATAGCGTGACGGTTAAGGCCGCGAGCTGCATCACAGCCGGCATGTTGGCGACCCTTGCCATGTTAAAAGGCGCGGCGGCAGAAGACTTTCTCAAGGTGCAGCAACTGGAGTATCGCGTCATCAGATAACCTCTTCAATGAGTTGCGATTGCCGAAATCAGCAGTCTTCTCTTTGACTATTTGTAATTATGCTGCCATTTGAGTTTTTTCGGGCCGCTTGATTCTTGCCTTCAGCTTGACACAGGCGCGGCGCTGCTGCGAAATAGGGGCAACCTAAACCGGATGTTATACCCATGAGAATATTGCTGATAGAAGACAATGAGTTGTTGGCTCAGGGGATCTTGCTTAGTCTTGCCAAGTTGGATATGCAAGTAGATCACGTCACCAGTATCAAACAAGCAGAGGCGGCAGTGGTGAATGAAACCTTTAGCGCTATAGTGCTGGATCTGGGCTTGCCTGACGGTAACGGCCGTCAATTATTGACCCAATGGCGCCGCCGCGGCATAGATACCCCGACTATAGTGCTGACCGCTAACACCGACTTTGATACCAAGCTTGCCTGCCTAGATCTCGGCGCCGATGATTACCTGGCCAAACCCTTCGATGTACGCGAGCTGGTGGCCAGAATTAAGGCGATCGTCAGGCGACAACACGGTCTTAATCAAAACCGTTTGGAAGTGGGGGCTCTGGTTATTGATATGGATGCCCACCAGGTGCTGTTTCGCGGTCATCATATTCAGGTGTCGCGGCGCGAATATCAATTGCTGCTTGAACTGGCTCAGTCCAGTGGCCGGGTGCTCAGCCGTAATCAGCTTGAGCAGCTGACCTATGGCTGGGATGAGGTCGGTAGTAACTCCATCGAGGTGCATATTCACCATTTACGTAAAAAAACCGCCAATGAGCTTATCAAGACAGTACGTGGCATAGGCTATACCTTGGTGGCAGTAGAATGAGCCGGATATCTTTGCGGGTGGTGATGATGGCATTGATGCTGCTTGGCATCTGTTTGTCGGTTGGTGTCAGCAGTTACCTCAACACCCAGGATTCTCGCCGTCAGATAGAAGAGCTGTTCGATGCTCAGATGCTGCAAAGTGCCAAGATGCTGGAGATGTTTTATGGCGCTCAGGGGCAAGAGCATCGGCTGGATATGCTTGAAAAACCGCTGATTTTGAGCGTCAACCCGGGCAAGGCCAACACTTTTACCGAGCAGGCTGATGCCACTGAGCTGAGTTATGAGTTAAAGCTTGCCTATCAGATGTGGACCCCGGCCAAACAGTTGATGGCGCGTTCTGATAACAGCGACACTCAGCCCATGGCGCCGTTCGAGCGCGGTTATCACAGACACTATTATCAGGGCGAGTTGTGGCATCTGTTCAGTTATTTCTCTGACGATCTGGGCGTGTGGATCATTACCGGCCAAAGGGACGATGTGCGTGGCGAGCTGGTGGAGCAGATCATGGGCAACAGTTTTATTGGTCCGGCCTTGGTGGTGCCGGCAGTGGCGTTGCTGATGGTGTTTCTCTCTTATTGGTTGTTGCAACCTCTGGACAGTTTGGCCGTCAGGCTTAAGCACCGAAGCCCTGCGGATATGCGGCCGCTGGCGTTGCAACTACCCAAAGAGTTAGTGCCGGTGCAAGATGCGCTCAATACCTATATTACCCGCATTAGTGATAATTTAGCGCGAGAGCGGCGTTTCAGTGCCGATGCGGCGCATGAGCTAAAGACCCCGCTGGCGGTTATTAAACTGCACCGTCAGGGCTGGCAACAGGCCAAGACAGAGGCCGAGCAGCAGCTGCACCTCAATGCCATAGACACAGGTATTGGTCAGATGACCCATATGGTAGAGCAGCTGTTGTTACTGTCTCGGGTGGAATCCCTGTCCGAGCTGGAAGTGGCGCAAACGCCGGTGGCGGTAATGGTGCAGGAGGTGCTGGATCAATTGCTGCCGCTGATTGCCGATTACAGTTGGCAGCTGGAATTGCCGGAAGAGGTGTGTGTCAGGGTCGATCCCTTCTATATGAAACTGGTGCTGAAAAACCTGCTGGAAAATGCCTGCAAGTATTCGGGCAAAGATCAGCCGATCAAAGTCAGTTGCTGGCAAGAGGGTCGCCAAGACAGCAAACAAGTGGTTATTCAGGTATTGGATTCAGGGCCTGGGCTGCCATTGGAGCAGTGTCAGCAGTTGACTGAGCGCTTTTTCCGGTTCGCCGATGAGTCGGTATCCGGTGCAGGTCTGGGCTTGTCTATCAGTGCTCAAATCGTCGAGCTGCATAAAGGTAAGTTGAGTATTCAACCGGGCATTGAACGTGGCTTGGATGTAAGGATCATCTTGCCGGTTTGAGTTAGTCGGGCAAAGACAAGTAAAAAGCCGCAGCTTCCAATGGGGTTGCGGCTTTTAAATAAGGCAACTCTCAGAACAGATAACGATAGATTACTTGCGCCGTTCGCGGAGCGCCCAGAGTGGCAATAGGGTACTCGGCCTTGTGGCCATGTTTGAAAATAGCGCTGGTGTTGTCCTCATCAAACAGATTATCTATCCGCAGCGTTAACTGCTGGTTTTGGCTGGCGGTCAACCACCAGTCGGCGCCTATGCCTGTCAGCAGATAGTCGCCGGCCTTGAGCCCATAATCGGTAAATTCACCCACATAACGTCCCTGAAGATAAACATTCAGTGAATCAGTGGCATCCCAACTGAGGCGGGCAAAGCCCATGTATTGCGGGATCCGCTCTATCTGCTGATCTTTGCCGCGCTCGCGGGCACGGTTATAACTGCCGGATAACTCAAGTTGCCAGTCCTGGGCGGGGTTCATGATGTATTGAATATCCAGCCCCTGAGCCCGAACCTTGCCATCCAGGTTGGCGTACTGCCAAACATTGGTAGCAATTTCCCGTTTGTCCACCAGGTTGTCGGTTTCACGCCAGTAGGCCTCGACACTGAAAGTAAAGTCGCCTTGATAAACCAGTGTCAAATTGGTGTTGATACTCTCTTCACTCTCAAGATCAGGGTTGCCCAGGGTGCCGACCTTGGCCCATAGCTCAGATGAAGTGGGTTGCCGAAAACCATTGCCCACGGCGGCTTTCAGTTGCCAGTTTTGCCCAAGCTCCTGTTCAAGTCCCAGTGACGCCACCCATTTGTCTTCATTGTTGGCCAGGCGGTTATACCTGAGCCCCAACGCCAGCACTGTGCCTGGCAGAGCGGAAAAATTCGGCTTGTATTGCAAAAAGGCGGCTTTGGTATCGTCGGTGGGCGCTTGCAGCTCCATCACTTCATCGGCGCCATAATAGCTTTGCCACTCGATGCCGCCGAGCCAGCTGTCCCCCGAATCTGCCTGATAACGACCGCTGACCTTGGCGCCTTTGTCGGTAAAGCCCCAATAGGCATCCCGGTAAGGGATAGTCATGCTGCCATCCGGCTCCAGGGTGATTTCAGAGTAATAGGAGTCCCAGTTTTGATAGTGAAGCCGGGTTTCCAGGCTCAGCTTATTCGTTGCTTGATATTGCCAGCCGAGCCAGGCCAGAGTCTGTTTGCGCTCGTTTTCCGAGACGATGGCGCTGTAGGCCAAAGGCCTTTCCAGTACGCCATTATTGTATTGGCCGAACAGGGTGATTTTGTGCTCGGCAGCGGGTTGCCAATTGAGCTTACCGCCTATGTTCATCATGCGATAACCCCGGTCTTTATCTTCCGCGGCTACCGGCGAGTATTCGTCATCTTCCCAGAATGCGTAACCGTCAGATTGACTGGAGCTGCCGCTGAGGCTGTAGCTTAAGGTATCGCTGCCGCCACTGACATAAGCACCGAGATCATAACTGGTGAGAGTGTCGGCGCTTAAGTTAACTTCGCCGCCTTGCTCGCCATGATTGTCGCGGGTGATGATATTGACTACTCCGGCAATGGCATCCGAGCCGTAGATCAAACCTTGAGCGCCTTTGATCACCTCAATGCGCTCTATCATCATGGGGTTGATACTGTCGGTATAGGTGGAGCCATAGAGGCGGTTATTGAGGCGATTGCCGTCCAATAGCCAGAGTATATCCACAGGACGACTGCCCTGAAGCGAGTAGTCGGTATCCGTATGGCGGCCATTACGGCCGTTGGCAAATAGTCCGGGCACAAACTGGTTGAGGATTTCATTGATATCCACCGCACCAGCCGACACTATCATGTCGCGGCTGATAACCGTCAGACTCTGACCGGTATGGCTTAGAGCCAACACAGAATCATCCTGATAGCGGGTGCCGTTGACGGCGATGATCTCCATCGCTTCGTCGGCCTGGCCGGTAGGCACCAGCAGTATATAAGCGGCAATAGCGTAAAAGGGCAGCCAAGGCTGTGTCCGTTTTAAAGAGTAACTTCTACACATCTCAATCGTCCTTAAAAAGACTGTGTGATAATTCAGGCAACCGTTAATCGGGTTAACTTTGTGTTGCCGCGCATTCAAAAGGTGTGATTTGTATGAGTGCGCCGAGTTACATCGCTTATTAACACGGTGACGATTATAGAAACTCAACCAAGTGATTTGTTGATGGAGATCAAATTCCAGATAAAGAGTATGAAAAATATTATATTCGTAATACTGATGTGGACTTCGACCTATGCTGATGAGGAGGCTTTAAGGCGATGACACTGAAGCAACTTGTTGCGGCTAAAAACCAAGCGAACGAATGAGAATGCGCGATAAAAGATTGACCCGGTCTGCCTACTTCTCTATAGTAGCGCCCCGTTGAGACTCAAGAGTCCAACTATGGTGAGGTGTCCGAGTGGCTGAAGGAGCACGCCTGGAAAGTGTGTATACGGCAACGTATCGAGGGTTCGAATCCCTCCTTCACCGCCAGATTTAAAAAACCCGACCTTATGGTCGGGTTTTTGCTTTTCTAAGCACAATCTTTCGAATGATTGTGAGTGGTTCAGCCAGCACTGTCAGCTTTTGGCGCCTGGAGGGGATAAAGGCTGGTACAAACATAGGCGGTGTCTATGATTGAATCTAGGCCAGACGCCACGACAGACTTGTACAAGATTTGCACAAGGTCAGGCAGGTTATTCCCGTCGAACTCAGCCCCTTCCTTGAGGGTAAATTAGAGCCTCAAGATCAAGCCCCCCCCAGAAGTAAGACTCAAAGGTTCTCTAGCTATTAACGAGTTCGAGAATCTGATAGTTCAAGCGCTTAAGGCCATAGCTATGCCAATGATGTCGATGTAATGACTGGGTAAGTTTCGGATTAGCACAAGATACAGCCGAAACAGAAAGGGATTACGAGGCTTCGGAGGTAGGGGCATGAACTGAATTTCATCAGAGCGGCAAAACTGGGAACTCCATATCGTCAGTATATTTCCAAGGGCTTGCAAGGCTGGAATGTTCAACTAAAAGCCGCTTTGACTAACGAATAAGCAATTGGAACGAAATGATTTATTAAAGGTTTACACGCCTTTATGTTAGATATATTATTCGCCTCGTTCCGGAGGGGTGGCAGAGTGGTTGAATGCACCGGTCTTGAAAACCGGCATGGGTTTATAGCCCATCCAGGGTTCAAATCCCTGCTCCTCCGCCATATTCAGAGAGGCCCGCTTGTGCAAACAGGCGGGCTTTTTTCGTGTCTGAGTTTTGATGATTGTTATTCGTTTGGTGTTGTTTGGGGGATTTCCGAGGGACTGCTGGGTTTATAGCGCTGTCATGCAGGGTTCAAACTTCTGCTCCTTTGCCATATTCAGAGAAGCCCGCTTGTGCAAACAGGCGGGCTTTTTCGTATCTGAGTTTTGATGATTGTTATTCGTTTGGTGTTGTTTGGGGGATTTCCGGGGATTGCTGGGTTTATAGCGCTGTCATGCAGGGTTCAAACTTCTGCTCCTTTACCATATTCAGAGAGGCCCGCTTGTGCAAACAGGCGGGCTTTTTCGTATCTGAGTTTTGATGATTGTTATTCGTTTGGTGTTGTTTGGGGGATTTCCGAGGGACTGCTGGGTTTATAGCGCCGTCATGCAGGGTTCAAACTTCTGCTCCTTTGCCATATTCAGAGAAGCCCGCTTGTGCAAACAGGCGGGCTTTTTCGTATCTGAGTTTTGATGATTTCCTTGGCTTGTGGCCTTGTTGAATTAACGCACTGATAAGGCCTGGAAAAATGACAGTTACTAATATGTAGTGCTTATTGACAATAAAATAGTGGGGGAGGGAGTTAGCTAATGGACTGGATATAGTCTGCAATGTCAGTGCGCCCCCATTCATGGGCAAATTCAAGGGCTCCCATGTCTTTCATCGTCTGGCCGGTATAACGGATCCTTGTATCTATACCCGCCTTCACTAGCCGCTTCACAATATGGAGGTGACCATAATGTATTGCAGTAAAAAGGGGATTGCGGTCTGGCTCAGAAATATCGAGTTTTGCGCCAAGGCCGATGAAGTAGTTCACAATATCTTCGTTGCCATTCGAAGCAGCCCTATGGATTGGACTGCTGCCACTGATACTGTCTCTGCTATCGATATCGGCTCCCAGCTTGACCAAAGCCTGGCACAACTCCAAGTCGTCATTATCAGCAGCAATATGAAGCAAGCTGCCCAGTGGTGTTTGTAACTGAATCAGCTCAGTGTTCATTGATAGAAAGTCGATTGCATCAGCGGTTCTCTTCTCCCTGATGCATGTCATCAGAGCCCTTAATTTCAGTATTACAGCTTCGTTCACTTATTTATCCGTCCTGACTTAATGGTTCCCAGTGTGTATCAAGCCTAGTGTTTTCTGGAGTATGAGATTTATCAATAGCCGCGTGCTGGTTGAGTTTTACCTACAAAACATGGGCAAATATTCACCATTGGCCAGTAAATCTATGCTGCCGAACAAGGTTCATATGACGGCTTGTTTTATCAATACCTGTAGTGCCGCATTTATTATCTGAATTCTTGAGTACAAGTTTGACAGAAGGCTACGGCACCCACTAGGTGCAGAAATTCTTACTATTAGGGTTATCTGGGTTCAGGACTTGTATCCTAAAGTCCGGCGCCAGATTGAACCGTTTTATAACGCTCGATATTCGGTCAGATGTTAATGCAGAACCGAAATCCGAGAAGAATGGGATTGGATCATTATTGATAGCCCACATGTCATTCATTGTCTTGGCTAATTCTCTGGCTTGCTCCCAATCACCTGCAAATATCTTGGAGTAATCAAAATGCGGCCATGCCGCAATATCATCATCCTCTGCCGAATCTTCGCTGAAGAGAAAGGATACGCTGATCTCCGAGTGCCAAGGAAACACGCCTACATCAATGATCCTTAGCTCTTTTTCGCCAAAGTCAGCTAAAGCTTGCCGCAATTTCCCTTCTAGCAGTTGCTCAATGTTTTCTCTGCTGTATTCCATATCCATTCCCATTTCTTTTGATGTCTTAATTAAGCTGTATAGGTTTATATGAACTGTTAGACTTCGCGCCTACTGACCTTTCCCGAGATTAGTATCAAGGATGAAAAATGTCGCATGTAGTCTTGCAAGCCGATGTTCAGCCATTTAAATTAAAAATACAGTAAAAACTACTATGCCCATAACTCTTGTTGTAATTGTACGAATTTTCCAAGCCTTACCAAGTCCAGCAGTAATGTAATATTGTCTTGTTAGAATTTGATTGCACTTAAAAACTTAGAAATAGAGTTGTGTAACTTGAAAACACCAAACTCTATATCTACGTAGTACACGTTGCCTTCATTTTTTGGACCACTACCGATAAAAATCATTTCATCGCCTAGGGTGACCGCAATGGGGTTTGCATCAATACCTTCAAGATAAGGGTTATACCTTTCACGGATAGCCGTTACCTCTTCTGGCGGGATTATTTCAACTATCTCCAACTTCTTGTCAGGTATAAAATCACTCAACTCCTTATGCTGAGCTACATCTATGTATTTTCCGATAATTTCTTCTGTGATGCTTTCCATTACTTCCCCGAGAGGTATCACGCCTCAAGTAGCGCTTCAGTTAGTTGACTTGTTAATTGAAAACTGATGTAAAAAGCAAAAATCAAGCCATCCACTGTAAAACAATAACTTAATCTTCTTTCTGTCTATATCAATATGCAACACCAGATGCAGATGATTACTCATGATGGCGAATGCCGCTACATCAATGGCAAAAACGGACTCCAGTTCAAACAATAACGATTCCACCCAACCACGGCGGTGGTCATAATTCTTGCCCGAGTAGGCATCATCACCACACAAGAAGGCACGCCGCACCACGCGGCTACAACAATGATAGTAAGGCGTATCTTCAAGGCTGATTTGAGTTCGGCGAGGGCGCGGCATAATAACCTCCTTGTTAAATGCTTAAAAAAAGCATAGTCGAAGGCTAACTACCGCGCCATTAACCTTGGGTATCCATTTTTTTGCCTTCTAAAATTTTAATATCCTAATTAACTTGAAGTTCTGGCTGTTTAGCTGAGTTCAACTTGCCTCTGAGGATACGATACAAACCCCAAGTAACAATAGCATCTGCTGTTATTCCTAAACCAAACATCACTGCAATACTTTGAAGTGTGGGCACAAATATGCCTACTTGATAAAACACAAATGCACCGCCATAAAAAATACAATTGACGATCAAAGATTGATAGAGCATTAGATCGGTACGCCCAATCCCATAAAAGTAGCTATCTATGACACTGTTTAAGCTAAACACCATATAGAATCCCACCATCAGCCACACCAGATCCGTGATCGGTTTAGGGTCACTTACTCCCATTACATTAGAAATAAAACTATTCCACAATGGCGTAGTAAGCATCCAAATAGTAATGATTCCTGTAGTTAACAAGAGGTAGCGATTAACCTGTTTAGATGTTAGACGATTATTAATCGCCGCATCCTGTTTTACTAGTTTACCCAAAGCTAAGACAGGAAGTAGCAACCACCCCCAAATAAACTGGTTAGCAATCCAAAATATTCCTGCTTGTTGTACTTGGTTTACCAGTTGCAGGATCATGATAATAAATGCGGCATTACGAACAAAAGACTCAAGACCAGATTTACAGCCAATTTTTCCCCACTCTTTGAGCCATTGCTGTTGAGGTACCTTACCTTGTCGTATGTTTAAGCTCACGCCTGATTTCGATAAATAAGTGACAGTTGCTACAGCAAGAAAGCTATTAACAATAATATTGCTAATAGCTATCCCATTTACGCCGATTTGAAATGAGAATGATTGTTTACTGACTAGCAGACAATCGCACATAACTGTCATAACCATTTGCACTATGAGTAATTTATACAGTACTTTTTTCTCGTTTTTCAGCACTAAGACCAACGACAAGAATGCATAAAGGCTAGAAAGCAGAATAGCTAATGACTCTAATCGAATGTATTGAACTGTACTCTCAAACAACTCAGTTTTCTGCTGCATTGCCCCAACGAATTGTGGCGCTAGCCACAATACTAAAACGGTCACAACAAGATAACTCAATACGATAATAAGTAATGAAATACTTGCTCGCTGACGAAAGTCCTTTTCATCGTTGATGACTTTTCCGAGAATAAACGCTAGCGGTATCAAGAGAGTTTCGCTTAGCACCTCATAGCCAACATTTAGCCAAGCTACTTGTGCTGCAATACTGAATGCCCAAGGGCTTGGTATACTCCCCAAAAAGTGGATTCGCGTTGTCGAGTAGATTAACGGTATAAAGCTTGTAAGGATCAACACCAGCCAAAGTTGGTAATCAATTGATCTTCTTTGGTTTTGTTTCAAAATTAAATCTTATCGTTAAAAAATCAAGCCACCCATTGTAAAACAATAACCTAATCTTCTTTCTGTCTATGTTCAAGCACCGTTAGGGGATTTGAGCACACTAAGGTCGAAAGATATCCGTGAGATGCAGAGGCTTGATGAAATCGAACCTATTTCACGCAAAAATGCGAGATTTGAGCCGTGCTAGCCCCACCCATGGTTCAGGGGGTTTCAATGACTGCGGTTGAGATAAATAGTGTGGGGTTCAGGCCGTTTGAAAGTACTGGCAACTGGTTGCAAAATGCCGTCGTCGCTTCTCCAAGTGTTCGCAGTAACAGCTGAGCTCTTGCAAGGTGCCTACTGGCCCACGAAATAGTCTTCCAAATTCAGTGGTAAGCTTGAGCCAATTATCATGAGGAATATTCAACCGCATCAGTAGCTTGGTACTCTTTTCACTTATCGAACCTCGCTTATCATCGCGAATACAGCGCCCGGTATCATCCACCAATTCAAGATAATCTTTGAGCCCAAACGCAATACCACTGCGCTGGTTATCGCATTCATTGCCGATAAAGGGCAGTAGCTTGGCGGGTTGTTCGCATTTCAAGGCTGCCTGAATACGTAGCCGAATGCTGGTATGTTCTGACTGCTCAGGCGTATCGGCCATCTTGGCTCTGATGGGGTTGAGGTCAACGTAGGCCATGCAGGTTAACACTGCGGCTTCATCAAGTAAGGCTTGTGACTTAAATCTTCCCTCCCACAAATTTATCCGGAATAAATTTGAACAGCTTTAGCTGGCCCGCAGGGAGAGCGCCAGGGATGGCGGCGAATAGAATCGGCCGGTACAGTTATCTTCCTGATTGGCTTGACGCGCTATCGGTTCATTAAGACAACGCATGAACCAACTGATGTCACATAACCTGCTGCGATAAATTGCAATAGTATGCTTCAGCCTGGGGACTTCATACGCTTCAATCAGCTCACCTTGGGTGAATTTGCGGGTTAACTCATCACCTTTGAACAGCTTATGCCATTGCTCAAGCACTTCTCTGTCTGTCCATCGGTTTGCTGTCTCTATATCAATATGCAACACCAGATGTAGATGATTACTCATGATGGCGAATGCCGCCACATCAATGGCAAAAACGGCCTCCAGTTCAAACAGTAACGATTCCACCCAACCACGGCGGTGGTCATAATTCTTACCCGAATAGGCATCATCCCCACACAGAAAGGCACGCCGTACCACGCGGCTGCAACAGTGGTAGTAAGGTGTATCTTCAAGGCTGATTTGAGTTCGGCGAGGGCGCGGCATAATAACCTCCTTGTTAAATGCTTAAAAAAAGCATAGTCGAAGGCTAACTACCGCGCCATTAACGTTGGGTGTCCATATTTTTCGGTATTCAATTACTGAAAGCCTAAAGATATTTGCTGAACGTAGCATGCCCATGACTTATAACATCTCACAGATGCGTAACTGAACTTCGGTGCTTCTGGTGTGACATCAAGTTTCTCTTTAAGGAGATACATTGTTTGAGCAACATTTGAAACGTTGCTGTATCGTTCACGATTTGGAACGATACTGGAGTCTATGAACCCCCTTGCTATATTCTTCGGACCCCGATGTAAATTATCTTTCCAAAATTGGCTCTCTCTATCATTTGAAGCGCTAATGGCTCCACTTTCAAAATCAAACGACCATTGATTGAAATCGCTCTTCAACTGCTCAAACAGCTCGCTAGAAATAATAAAGATATCTAAGTCTGAATCACTACTAAATGGGGTGCCTAATTTTCTTGGAGATAATGACTGACCTAATCTAGCACTACCTGTAACATTCAGCTCTTTGGGGTCAATATCTAATCTTGCGCCAACCCATGCTCGAATTGATTCATAAATTCCGGGGCAATCTTTGAAGGCGAATGGAATACCTTCAGACAACCACTGCCTAGCGATGGCTTGCCTTGCGGACTCTCCACCATGCTTTGCAGCTTCTGAGATTAATTTTGCTTCTGGATAAGCTGATACAATATCTCTTAAATGGTTTGATACTTTAAATGGTTCCATACTGCCCTTTAGAATTAAGTTGGTTGAATCGATTAACTATGTAGCTAGCTCGTTGATGTACAGCCCTAAAACTTTTACTATTACCAAATCTTGGCTCTGGATATTTAAGTCTTGCAACTATCCCAGCAGCCTCATAATTTGTAAGTGAGGTCATATCCAATTCTAAACGCTTACATGCCTGATCAATACCGTGCATATTCCATCCGAAATAGGCAACGTTTAGATAGAGTTTTAGTATTTCTTTTCTTTCAAGAGTTAAGGTGATTTTAGTGGCTAAATAAATTTCTTTCAGTTTTCGTTGTGAGCTTATTTCATAACGTCCAGTGACTGTTCGTACTAATTGCATGGCTATTGTAGAACCACCTTCCCTTTTGTTACAAAAAATGGTTTTCCAAGTAGCTCTGACCAAACCAATAGGATCTACACCAAAATGCGACCAGAAACGATGATCCTCTCCAGCTACAAGGAGATCTAATAAATTGTCGGACAAGTCCTTATCTGCGCTTTCTATTCGTAGCTTTTCTATACTCTTAGTGAGTTGGTTCCATTCATCTTTTAACTTCATTTTATTATGAATACTTTCTTGAATACTAGACATAATGATTCCCTGTGCAGGTGTCGGCCTCCGTGTTTTCTCGTGGATTAGTTAAACCAGAGCCACACTGTTTGTTGATCCAATAGGCAAACAATCACAGGAGGCCGACATGTCTAAAGCTAACACACTTTTTATCGGGTTGGACGTACACAAGGAGACCACTGACGTGGCCTGGGTTTCTGATAAGTCTGCTGAGATTGTGCATTACCATGGCACAATCCCAACCAACCTGCGTTCATTCGATAAACTCATTAAAAATCAAACAGCCAAAACCAGTAAAATCTGTGTTATCTATGAGGCCGGTCCCTGCGGCTTCTGGCTCTATCGCCATCTGTTGCGCCGTGGCATTGAATGCTGGGTGGTAGCACCGGCACTCATCCCCAAAGCCCCGGGCGACCGGGTCAAAACCGATAAACGCGATGCCATGACATTGGCCAGGTTAGCGCGTAGCGGCGATTTGCACTCTATTTATGTTCCGGATGAGCGGGATGAAGCTATCCGCGACCTTATCCGCTGCCGGGAAGATGCCATGCTCGATTTGCGCCAGGCACGGCAACGGCTGAAATCCTTTCTGCTGCGTCATGGTCATCCCTGCACTGGTCGGCAAAACTGGACCGAGGCCTATCGACGCCACCTGGCTGATATCAGCTTTCCTCAAAGTGCTACTAAAATCACCTTTCAGCATTACATTCATATTGTTACCGAGCGCTATGAGCGCTTGCAACGGCTGGAATTGGAACTGCAAAGCCTGGCCGAAAGCTGGCGTTGGTACCCACTGGTGCAACGTCTGACGGTACTGCGTGGAGTACGTTTCTTATCCGCTATGACCCTATTGGCGGAACTGGGTGA
>NZ_JBKORF010000029.1:2461-3832 GCF_047314685.1 Shewanella sp. BJSY2023SW001 | reverse complement strand
AGAAGTGGTCCCCAACGGTTGGACACATAAGCTCATTTCTTAAGTGGTTGACCCAGCTCATGCTGCGTATCTTTGCCTACCGAAGTAGGCCTCATCAGGAGTGAGGTTATTGAGTCCTTGATGGTTACGCTCTTCATTATAAAACACCATGTAGTTGCCGATTTCAAGCTCGGCTTCACGGGGCGTGGTATAAGCCTTTAAGTAAACCTCCTCATATTTCAGGCTTCGCCATAATCGCTCAATGAAAACATTGTCAACCCAGCGGCCTTTCCCATCCATGCTTATACGTACGTTATGCTCAATTAACTTCTGTGTGAACTCTGTGCTGGTAAACTGGCTGCCTTGATCTGAGTTAAAGATATCAGGTGGCCCATAATGCTTCAGCGCTTCCTCAAGCGCTTCGATACAAAAACTCGTGTCCATGGTGTTGGATAGTCGCCAAGCCAGCACTTTGCGGCTATACCAGTCGATAATCGCAACGAGGTACAGGAACCCCTTCGCCATTGGGATATATGTGATATCAATCGCCCAAGCTTGGTTTGGGTAAGTGACTTCGATATCACGCAACAGGTAGGGATACACCTTGTGTGCTTTGTTCGCCAGCGTCGTTTTGGGCTTGGGGTAAATCGCCCCAATCCCCATATCGCGCATGAGTCGAACAACACGCTTACGATTAACGCTATGGCCATTTTTAGCCAGCTCAGTTCGAATGCGCCGACTGCCCATAAACGGATACTGCAGATGAATTTCGTCAATCATTCGTCGTAACGTGATCTCCTCAGCAGAGAGTCCGATGGGTTGATAGTAAGCGGTAGAGCGAGCAATATTGAGCAGCTCACATTGGCGCTTTATCGGCAATGGGGTGGATTTAACCAGCGAACTCTTTCGCTGGGCTCGGTCTAACGACCGAGCACTTTGGCCAAAAAATCATTTTCCATGGTCAATTGACCGATCTTGGCGTGAAGTTTGTCCACTTCTTCGGAACTCTCTTTTCCTGAGTGATTTTCGGTGGCAAAAATCATGGCTGCGTTTTCAAGCAGCTCCTTTTTCCATGTTGAGATCTGGTTAGCGTGCAGGTTATATTTCTGAGCTAGCTCAGCGACGGTTTTATCGCCTTTAGCGGCATCGAGAGCCACCTTAGCTTTAAACTCAGGAGAGTGGTTTCTACGTTTTCTAGTCATAATCTGTCCCTGTATTGTTGGGTACTATCAAAACAGATCGACCACTTAAAGTCATGTCCGAAAATTGGGGGCCACTTCTCTAGACTTCGCGGACTGACAACGGCGTTTTAGTGCCTTCGCCTGAGCGACTTCCGGCAAGTAATGGTTATCCCGAATTCGATTGCGATTTACTTCCCGGCTGATTGTGCTG
>NZ_JBKORF010000029.1:0-2455 GCF_047314685.1 Shewanella sp. BJSY2023SW001 | reverse complement strand
ACTTTCAGACGTTTTCCTATCTCCCGATAACTGAAACCCTCGCGTAAATAGGCCTCAATCTGGTATCGTTGTCCCTCGATCAACTGCTTGTAATTCATGGTAACTACTCATGTTTGTTTGGCGACTACAGAGTATCACCAACAGGCAGTTGATCTCTCCTCACCGTTTAACCATGAGTGGTGCACTTATTATCTGAATTCGGGTTTGAATAACCCGATGAGTTATACCGATCCGAGTGGGTTCTTCTTCGATAAACTCTGGAAGGCGATTAAGAAATATTGGCGAGTAATAGTAGCTGCAGTTGTTACTTATTTTACAGCAGGCGCAGCATCGGGTTGGGCGGCTAGCTGGGGGGTTGCTGCAGGGACTGCGGGAAATGCAATAGTTGCAGGAGGTATCACTGGTTTTATAGGTGGAGCTGTTGCTACTGGTAATTTACGAGGGGCATTATGGGGTGCATTTAGCGGGGCTGTATTTGGAGCTTTAGGAAACCAAATTCATGGAGCGGAGGGGACTTCTAATGCTTGGTCAACTGGGGAGCAGATGTTAGCTCATGGTTCAACAGGAGGAGTCATTAGTGTCTTACAAGGTGGAAAGTTTGGTCACGGGTTTATCTCTGCTGGAATCATGAAGGGGATTGGGAAAATTCAAACGAGTGCGTCTTTTGGTCGAGTAATGATTCAGACCGTAGCAGGTGGAACAGTATCCAAACTTACAGGAGGTAAGTTTGCAAATGGAGCGATAACATCTGCAATGCAATATGTAGTAAATGAAGTGGCAAATGTTTTAAAAAGTAGAACAGATGTCCTAGAACCTAAAAAACAGAAACCTGAGGTTGTATCTATTCAATCTAGAACTGTTTATTCTAAGTGGATAGGAGATCCGCCTCCAGGTTTAAAGGCTGGGCCTGAAGTAGCATGGAGGTTGGTTGATTCATCTGTATACACTGAATATGAGATTACATATGTAACTACTCAGGTTAAAACTACGCAGGATACAATATTTACACTATGGGAGGAAGATGCTTCTGGTAACGTGAGTGATTTTATAGGGCAACGGGTTACATCAGAAACGTTGAGAACCGATTTTAATGAGTCAGTACATATAAGGTCGATAGGTATAGTTGGTGTTACAAGGTTGCCGGAAGGGGCTAAAATTGTTGATTCACTTTGTATACAGAATAACATGCGGGGGTGCTAGTGAAAGTTCTAATAAGAATATTTTTATACATTTTTGTTGGAGTCGTTATAGGGTATTTTTTGTTTTATAAAGAAAATGTTGAGCCAGTAGGAAAACAATATGGAGTACTAAGAATTCCTATGTTAAGTGGCTGTCCCTTGAAGCCTGACGGGCTTCATGTGGAGGGGGTTGTTAAAGTAGAAGCAATAGACTTTAACTTAAAGGTTGATGGTGTTTTTTCATCTGGGTTTTGGAAAGTTTATCATACAGGTACACCAGTAGAAGCTCTACGGGGAGTTTATGGTTACATCGGGGAGTGTATACCTAGCATGAGTTCTGAGTACCTTGGTGAAGGGGTTTTTGAAAAGGATTTATCCCGTTATTTTGCAATGTCTAATGAATTTGATGTCTACGTTCATATTGATGGAGGGAAAGCTAAAGTGATCTATTTTAAAGAGTAGAAATACAAGATGAGGTGTGGGGTGGAATATGGTAAAAATGGGACACCCAGCATTAATGGTGCAGAGGTTAGCCTCCAACTATGCTTTGTTTACGCAAATGGGTGGAAGATATGAAGAACACGGAAAATAGGACCACACGGAAAACAGGAACGGAAAATAAACGGAAAACACACGGAAAACAAACGGAAAACAAACGTAAAACAAATGGAAAACGGAACGAAAACAGGACAGCCATATCTTTTTGAGAGGGTGTTCAAAATTCTGTGTCACGTTAAAAATCACAGAACGATGTGAGCATCCAGTCGTCCTTCAAAATGGATGGACAGCTGAGATAGCGTTAAATTCCAGTTTTGAATCGGGTGTGACCACCGCTCCTGAGCCTTCAATATACCGGCGTAGAGCAGTTTGAGTAAACTGTTCTCGTTGGCAAAACCACCCTTGGTTTTCGTCAGTTTCATGAAACCATGCCCGCCATCAGGGAATGGGGTAGTGTTAAATTCCCTGTTAGCGCACAAGGCAATTGAAAATTGCTACGGATAAGTACTCTGATAGCAACTTTGCCACTTAAAATTTAGCCCTTAATAGGCTGTTTTTTATGACTGATTGCCTTGTTTTGGTTTAACCCCGAACACTTCAATGGAGTGTTGTTTACCCTTTAACTTGACCGGTCCTAAATTGGTGAGCTGATACTCGCTGTCATCATTTTCCAGCCTAGCTACCAGCGCGCCGGAGAGCAGCATCCTTTGTCCTAAGGGGTTACACTGATCCTGTAGTCGCGCTAGGGTGTTGAGCACGTCGCTGAAGAAGCTGATCTC
>NZ_JBKORF010000028.1:0-1679 GCF_047314685.1 Shewanella sp. BJSY2023SW001 | reverse complement strand
GTAATCACTACCATTTGGTGCTCAAAATCGACCTTGCTGCGCAACAATCATTGTCGCCATTTGAAGTCATCGAGCGTTGGACCGGGCTCTTTAGTTGAAATATAGGACAGCCATATCTTTTTGATGTTTCACACAGCCTTGACTAGGCTTTGAAATACTCATCAAAGCTTAGTCGAGGTTGGTTATGACCATTACGTCCGAGGGTAGTAATCCTTTGCACCTTCTTTAACGAACTCGATTATTGAGGATGTCGACACATATTAGCTGTACCACCATTACATTCTGTGATGGTTATCGTGCCTCGAGGGACTATTCTTGTTGTCTCACCCACTACAGCTAACCCATATGCTCTAAATGCGCCATAGAGTGTTTGCCATGATTGTAGTGACAGGTTTGATACATCCATCAATTTTGGAAATGGATTCTGAGCTTTAAGATCTATTTGATTTCCATTTGTATCAATAACCTTCGTAAATTTGTAATGGAGGTTGTCATCCATATCGTAAAAATCAACCTCAGCATAAGCCTTAGAACCATCAGAGAAAGAAAAAACTATAGCCGGAGCACTGACGTTAATGCCTTTAGAGACGATCTTTGTAGCTGCCTCTACAAGTCCAACATATCTTTCAGTGATTGTACTAGAATTTACCTGTGACTTGTAGTAGTCAATAACTTTACCATGATTATATGATGCACCAATAAGGTCATACCCACTGGGGACGACGGTTTCAGGGATTGCAGTAGCATACTGCTTTACCACCGACTTATAGTCATTGAATGAAGTTGCAAAACTCATCAGAGCATTAATCTCATCATTAGTGAGTTCTTCTTTTGTAGCTGTATGAGTCCTTATTATTTTACAGTCTTGAATAAACCCACCTCGACCATCAGGTTCCCTACTTTTAGGGTCGCATACGTTTTTATGCGTTTTGGTTACTTTATACTTTCTGAACTCATAGTTCTCAAAGTTTATTACATTGACATAAATCGTTTGTCCTTGAACAGCTTCGTCTTTAGCTGCTTGATTGAACTGTTCCTCGCTAACACAGGAATTACATTCTACATGGTAGCCATCAATAGCAAACGCCGATGCTGGCAAGGAAACAACTGCTAAAAACCCTAACGCCTTGAATAATCTCATTGTTACCATTCCTTAGCAAATAAAACTTAATTGAGACATTGAGGTTGCATATGTAAGTTGTTTTGCCAGTGATGTCAATGTGGGAAGTGCTTATGTTTTATATATCTTGAATGTTTCTCCTAATCGCCAAATCAATTAACAATTAATTAAAATAAATAAAGTATTCATGATACATCGTTGATACATTTTAACTTTGTTTTATAGTTATTCATGCGGAATACTGGTTGAATCTTTAGTGAAGAAAGACGAAGAAAGACAGGACAGCCATATCTTTTTGATGTTTCGCCCAGCCTTGACTAGGCTTTGAAATACCCATCAAAGCTCAGTCGAGGTTGGTTATGACTACAGCCCGCCGTCAGTTGATAGACGCTGAAAGTACGCCCTTTTACCACGTGATTAACCGTTGCGTGAGAAGGGCATTTTTGTGTGGTGAAGATGAACTCTCGGGGCGCAGTTACGAGCATAGACGTGGCTGGATAGTGGATAAAATCAGGCAGTTGTCGTCAATATTCTGCATCGACGTTTGCGCTTATGCGGT
>NZ_JBKORF010000027.1:88188-88445 GCF_047314685.1 Shewanella sp. BJSY2023SW001 | reverse complement strand
CTCTCTCTAAGAGAGATATGGTACCAGAGGTCGGAGCGACGGGGCTGGCCTTCCAGCCGACACGCGCGTGGCGCAATAACCTGCCCAGACCTACCCAGACCTGACTCGGAGCTAAAAACGAAAAAACCGACTCAAGGTCGGTTTCTGCTCTCTCTAAGAGAGATGGTACCAGAGGTCGGAGCGACGGGGCTGGCCTTCCAGCCGACACGCGCGTGGCGCAATAACCTGCCCAGACCAGCCTAGACCTACCCAGACCT
>NZ_JBKORF010000027.1:0-88126 GCF_047314685.1 Shewanella sp. BJSY2023SW001 | reverse complement strand
ATGGTACCAGAGGTCGGAGCGACGGGGCTGGCCTTCCAGCCGACACGCGCGTGGCGCAATAACCTGCCCAGACCAGCCTAGACCTACCCAGACCTGACTCGGAGCTAAAAACGAAAAAACCGACTCAAGGTCGGTTTCGGCTCTCTCTAAGAGAGAAATGGTACCAGAGGTCGGAGCGACGGGGCTGGCCTTCCAGCCGACACGCGCGTGGCGCAATAACCTGCCCAGACCAGCCTAGACCTACCCAGACCTGACTCGGAGCTAAAAACGAAAAAACCGACTCAAGGTCGGTTTCGGCTCTCTCTAAGAGAGAGATGGTACCAGAGGTCGGACTCGAACCGACACGCTTTTAAGGGCGGGGGATTTTGAATCCCCTGTGTCTACCAATTTCACCACTCTGGCACATTTAGATTGTTTCGCGACGATGTCTCATCGGCGAGTGAACGGAATTATACCTGTGCTCACTTCAATGGCAAGCGCTTTACGAGCCTGTTTACCAAAATCCTGTTCGGTTGGACAAAATTCGCTCTGACTACTGGGCTCCGCGGGCAATTAGGAAGCCTGTGTACTCCTTGTCACTGCCCTGAATATGGTTGATAAGCCAGGATTTAAGGAAGGCCATCAATTCATCGGCAACATCTTCACCACTGGCCACTCGCTTCTGGAAATCCAGTACCTTAGCCACCAATTGTTGGTGCTTAAGCTTGTGCTGTTCGGTCTGCGGGTAACCGAAACGGGCAAACAACTCCTCTTCATAGGCGAAATGATTGGCAGTGTAATCCACCAGCCCCTGTACTATGCGTTTAATTGCTTCCAGGCCATAAGCTTCTTCCAGAGTGCGGTGAAGTTCATTGATCAGGGATACCAGACGTTGGTGCTGACGATTAATCTCTTCCATGCCGAGATCCAACTGCGGCCCCCACTCAACAAAGCGATGGCGTTTCTCCAACTGCTCCATCGCCCGTTTGTCGACATGGAAACGCCCAAGCAGGGAACTGATCTCCTGCGACATATTGAATACTTTCAGACTGGATAAGTTGGTACTGTGAGTTTCTTTGGCATTTTCGACCGCCACTTGCGCCATAGAGGAGATATTGTTGCTAATCTCTTCGGCAACTGTCTGCTGTTGTTCCGAAGCCGCCGCTATTTGATGCGACATATCTGTAATGCTTTCAATCTGCGCCACAATTTGCCCCAATGCCTGCTGCGCCTGATGAGCCATCTCATGGCTGGCACTGGCCTGCTCGACACTGGTTCTCATCACTTTCACGCCTTCATCGGCACCCTGTTGCAACTGCAGTATCTGCTGTTGGATATCGACTGTAGCTGTGGATGTGCGCTGCGCCAGACTACGGACTTCATCGGCAACCACAGCAAAACCTCGGCCATGCTCGCCGGCGCGGGCACTCTCAATAGCGGCGTTGAGCGCCAACAGATTGGTTTGCTCAGCCACTTGGGAAATGGTGTCAATAATGGTGCTTATGTTGTTGCTGTCTTCGGCCAGACGAGCGATAACTAACTGGGTTTGCTCAACCTGAGCCGACATATCATCTATCTGCCGTACCACCTCTTTGACGGTTTGGTCGCCGCTGCGAGCTGCCTGCATGGCTTCCTCCGCGGCATTGGCAGCACAAGCTGCGTTACGGCTGACTTCCTGTACGGTAGCAACCATCTGATTCATAGCGGTCGCGGCCAATTCAGCTTGTTTTTCCTGCTCCTCCACTCCGGTATGGGCGGCATCGCTGATAGACTTGATATCCATGGCCACGTTCTTCATCGTATCGGCAGTATTGACCAAAGACAGAATGGTGCGACCAACGTCCTCTCCCATACGGTTGATACCGTGGACCACAGAATGGAACATGCCGGCGTCCTGCTCCGACAACTGATAGCTGAGATCGCCTTCTCCCAGATGACGGGCGGCATTTTCCAAGCGCTTGAGATTGGACAGCTGTCTGGCACCGAGCCAAGTCAGCACTATCAAGGCAGCCAATAGAGAACCAAAGGCGAGATAACTGCCGCCGTGTAACAGGCTCCACAAGGGGTAAAGCAACAAGAGCAACAGCAGATAAAACTGCCACCGGCTTAATATCAATTTCGAAAGACCTTGGGATGTTTGCATCGCACGCTCCTTGCCAATGAACAGTCTCAGCCCAAGCCACCCTACTCCTTTAATGTGGTGATGAATATTATCCTTTGCTCCTATTCCCTTCAGCGAAATAACGCCCTTGTTTCTCCCTCAGCTAATTTAAGCAAAACATGATACAGCTCATATTTTAACAAGGCGATTTACCCAATTAACAACTCTGACAACATTTGTTGATCGAGATCAGCTTCAGTTTTAGCAAATTTGATTAGTTTAGCTTTGACTTTACAAGAAAGAGGATTTCAGTGATGGCATTCTGGTTAGATCTAATGTTCGGAAACCCCATAGGTTTACTGTCGATGATAGTTATCTTCAGTACTATCGGGATCATCTCCTACATTATGTGGATGTTTATTGTAAAGTCAGCAAAGCCTTAGCTTTGACTTCCATGTTCTTTTAAATGCAATGACATTTTTGAGTATTGCTTGGGCAGCCCTGTGGCTGCCCTCTTTTTTATTGCGATTAAGCCGCGTGTTTCCGCACTTGGGCAATAGCATTGATAAATTGCGGTCTTGCCTTGATAAGATATTGCAACTCTTCCTGACTCGGTTCTCCCGGAGGAAGACGCAACACTCTTCGATTTAAATGCTTACGGGCTGCCATCGCTATCTTGTACTCGGCGGTGGGGCCTTGAATAGCGTAATGGCGTTCATTTCCCAGACTCTCGAGTATATGCGCCTTGAGCAGCGCCTGTACGGGAGCCTCATTTTGCGGCAGGGTCAAAACACTGGCTCCCTGCAAAAAGAACTCTCGTAACAAGGCCCGCTCGGCCGGATCCAACAACTTCACCTTAGCTTCAATCATTTCGTTGATTCGGCGCTCACTTAAACGGCTTATCGCTTCATCCAACAAAAAGTTAACAGCCAGAGCGCCGATATAGGCCAAAGCCAGTAGCAATGTCAGGCCAATATAGTGGGCATTGGTATCTACCCAGGATTCCAAATGCAACAGAGCCAGCAAGGACTTTGGCATAAACAGCAGCAATGTGGTTATCAGCAGCACCCACAGCGTCAGTTGCAATGCAGCGGCCTTGAATTTGCCCTCTTTCAATACCTCAAATTTCAGTCTCTTCATGGCTCTATCCAGCGTCAGAAAATTGTCCCAACCTCTAATCAAGCAAAACCAATGCCAAATTCATTCAAAGCACCTCGGCTTAATATAACGACAAAAAAACCGCGAAAGTCAGATGCGAAGCTATGCTTAAAGCTATCCACAGTAAGCACTTAAGATAGTTGATATTAATGCCAGGTTTTATACAGCAGCTCATCAGTAGTCCCATCGGCCGCAGGCTGACTCTGGCTATTATCCTGTTCAGCTCTCTGATCACTCTGGTAACCACAGGTTTGCAGTTGGTTTCCGATTACAAGGGGGACATTGGTCGAATCAACGATGAGTTTGCCAATATTGAAAGGGCTAACCTGGATGTGTTGGCAGCAAGTATCTGGGTAATAGATGAGAAACTTATCAATACTCAACTCAACGGTCTCAACCAACTGCCGGATACCAGCTATGTCGTCATAAAAGATGACAGCGGCAAAGAATGGACCGCCGGCGAATCCCGAGACAGAGGTGTAATAGAGAAGCGTTTTCCTTTGGTGCACAAGACCAGCAGCCAGAATTACAATGTCGGCGAGCTGAGGGTGCAGGCCGACCTCTCCAAAATCTACGACAGATTGGTGAATAAAGCCTTACTGAGGCGTTGTTGACTAAAAGCATTTCGAACTATTGCCTCCGTTTTTGAAGCCGAAGGAATGCGGCTTTCCGACATACACACGGCATCTATCGATAGCGAAGGCAGAACATTCCAGAAGCTAGGACATAAATTTCAGTGGAAAATATGTTTAGTCAACAACGCCCCTTACTGATACTAGTGACCAATGGTATCAAGACCTTTCTGGTGGCTGGCTTCATTCTCTATCTGGTTTGGGCCAGCATTACCCGGCATCTGTTGCAACTGAGTGAGTACTGCTCACAGCTCGATTTGGAGCAAGACTATCAACCACTGCAATTTAAGCGCCGGGACAAACAGGATGAATTTACCCAGGTTGCCCTGGCCATCAATTTGATGCAGCAACAGCTGCGCGCCTCCTTCACACAGTTGAACCGCTCCCGCTACGAACTGCAAGAAGCCCTGAGCGACAGGGAAAGACTGCTAGAACTGGAACGCAGCTATAAAGATGAGCTGGCAAGGCAGGTCAAAGAACAGACCAAAGAACTTGAACAGTCGTTGTTGGTGTTGGAACGGGCTCAACAGGTGATGGTCGAACAGCAGAAAATGGCCGCACTCGGCGGTCTGGTATCCGGCATCGCCCATGAGATAAACACCCCGATAGGTATCTGCCTCACCGCTGCCAGTAGTCAGCTGCAGCATATCAATGAATTGGTTGAGCTATTACAAAACGATAGCGCTACGCTGGAAGAGCTCAATGCCATTCTCAACGAGTATCAACAAAGCTGTGAACTGATCATCAGTAATATTACCCGCGCCAGTAACCTGATCCAGAAGTTCAAGACAATTGCTGCCGAGCAAGGCAATGACGTGCACGAACAGATGCCGCTACCCCAGGTATTGCAGGAATTTGCCGATGCTGTAGCGCTATCTTTCAAGCAACTAAAGATTAATGTAGAGATTCAGGTCGAGGCCGAACTTTGGCTTACCAGTAGCCACAGCCTGCTGAAGCAGATAGTGACCAACATACTTTCCAACGCCTATGCTCACGCATTTGAGGGTAATTCCGACCATAAGATCCGCATCAGCGCACAACAGCAGGGTCAAGAACTACAGCTGGATATCGAAGACAATGGCAAGGGAATCGCACCCGAGATTGCCGGCCAGATCTTTGAACCCTTCTTTACCACCAGTAGACGAACCGGCGCCACCGGGCTTGGATTGGCTGCGGCCTTCAATGCAGCCACACAGCTGAAGGGCAATATCACCCTTGTCAATAACTCCAGCCTCGGCGGCGCTCACTTTCGGGTTCGCTTCCCGGCTGTGATAGAGTCCCGCCCCGTCGATGATGACAGGGTGGAACTCTTTATTTAGGTTACTCGGCGTATCTCTGGGTCGTTAACCTGGCGATATTGATGATCACCTCTACCGCCTTTTCCATTGACTCAAGGCAAACATACTCATGTTTGCCATGAAAGTTGTGGCCGCCGGCAAAAAGATTGGGACAAGGCAGTCCCTTCCAGGACAATTGCGCGCCGTCAGTGCCGCCGCGGATAGGTTTGATATCCGGTGTGATGTTTGCCATCTCCATCGCCTGACAGGCAATATCTGTCACATGAGGCACAGGCAAGATGCAGTCCTTCATATTGTAATAGCTGTCGCTGATACAGATCTCCAGACTACCGGCCTGCAGCTCAGCATTGCATTTAGCCACAGATTCTTGCAGCCAGGTTTTACGTTGCTCAAACTGAGCGCGGTCAAAGTCCCTTATCAGGTATACCAAGCTGGCTTCTTCTGTTTGGCCTTCCATGGATAACAGGTGGAAAAAGCCCTGATAACCTTGGCTGGTCTCTGGCGCATCATTGAGTGGCATTCTGGCATGGAACCTGGCAGCCATGGTCAAGGCATTGACCATCACCCCATAGGCACTGCCGGGATGGCAATTATTGCCCCTGGCGGTTATCACCGCAGTGGCGGCATTGAAGTTTTCATATTGAAGTTCGCCAACTGCGCCACCATCGACGGTATAGGCCCAGTCTGCGCCGAAACGCTCGAGATCCAAACCATCAGTACCTCGGCCTATCTCCTCATCGGGTGTAAAACAGAGATTGATCTCACCATGGGGGATTTCAGGGTACTGCAATAGATAGTGTAGTGCCGTGACAATTTCGGCGATACCTGCCTTGTCGTCAGCCCCCAATAGCGTAGTACCATCGGCAGTGATCAGTGTTTTATTGAGATAGTTCAGCAACGAAGGAAACTGCTCAGGACTAAGCTCTTCCCCCTGCTCCAGTTCAATAACTTGTCCTTGATAGTCAGCTATCACCCGAGGTTTGACCCCGGCACCGGAGTAATCCGCCGCCGTATCCATATGAGCCAGAAAGCCAATTGCCGGTACCTTGGCAGTATTCGCCGGTAACTTGGCATAAAGGCAGCATGATTCACTGAGAAAGACATCATCAAATCCCAACTCGAGCAGTTCTTGTTGCAACTGTTTGGCGAAGGCCACCTGGCCTTGAGAACTGGGAACAGACTGGGAATTCGGATCAGCTTGTGTATCCTGTTTGACATACCGCAGGAAACGATTGAGCAGCGCTTGTCGCATAAGCTTAATATCTGTAGCGAAAAAGTGTCTGGATTCTAACAACCCAGACACTTGCCACATTAGACTCAGATCATGTTTTGTGCTGTTTATTCAGCCTTGGTATTGCCACCGGGAGTATTGGCTTCTTGCGCCAAGCGCGCCAAAACCCGGCTTGCTGCCACAAAGCCAAAGCTGCCGGTCACCATGGTCACGGCACCAAACCCTGAGGAGCAATCCATTCTCATGCTACCTTGGGCACCAGCCTTGGTGGAACAAACACTGCCATCGGTCTGAGGATACTTGAGATGTTCACTGGAAAACACGGCATCAACGGCAAAACGCCGTTGTGGATTCTTGCTGAAACCATACTCTTTACGCAGCAAGTTGCGTACCTTGGCCAGCAATGGATCCTGAAAGGTTTTGGCCAGATCCGTTTGCTGGATCTGGGTTGGATCTGTCTGACCACCGGCACCGCCGATAGTCACCAACTTAATCTTATTCCGCTTGCACCAAGCGATTAAAGCCGCCTTGGGCTTTACCGCATCTATGCAGTCCACCACAAAATCTATGCCCTTGTCCTGTGCCAGATACTGGCTCAGATTGTCTACCGCAATAAAATCTTCTATTTCATCCACCCGGCACAATGGATTAATCGCCTTAATCCGCTGCGCCATTACGGCGACCTTGGACTCGCCTATAGTGTCTGCCAGAGCATGGATCTGACGGTTGGTATTGGTGACACACACATCGTCGAGATCCATCAGGCTGATATGCCCTATTCCACTACGTGCCAAAGCTTCGGCGACCCAAGTGCCGACGCCACCTATACCTATTACCATCACATGAGCCTTGGAAAAGGCCGCCAGTGCAGCAACACCATATAAACGAGCAATGCCACCGAAACGCTGTTGGTAGGCTTCGGACTCCAACAGCTCTGAGTCTATATCTTGCATAACTTGGTTCCCAATTGTCTTCGGCGGCATTTTAGCCGAATACCCAAGTATCCCCAAGCCAAGGGGGTAACAGAATCAAAGTCTCTCTGTCATAAAGTGTATTTAACCGGCGCTTGAAGAGACCAGCGTCGACTTGCCAGGGACTGGCTTGGCGGTTTAAATGAGAACCAGAGCACATAAATGTCATTTTTGTGCTGAAAAATTTCACTTTTATTAAAACTTCATCTATCACTAATTTACATTTTGTTTTATTAAAAATAACCAACAGATACAGTCCTTCATACTGCAAAATTATCTTTTTATAGCGAAAAGATCATTGTGTTGATTTTGTGAACAATGGCTATTGATTGGTTTTTGAACCAAATGGACATTTTTGTCACAGATTGATGCTTTTCCTGACGAAACGGGGCAAAAAGTTTGATCTGGGCCACAATCTTGAAGAAACAAAACTGTAAGAATCAGCGCAGCTTTGTGACGGACAGGATGTCCGCTGCAAATCCAGGAACACTCGTTTGTTAAATAACCATAAATACATGGATTAGAACTCAGGTTCTAGGGAGCACAACACATGAAGAAGACCCTTATCTCTGCGTCAGTAGCAACAGTTCTGGCCGCAGCCTCTTTCGGTGCGCTGGCTGATGGCCCAACTCTGTATGGCCGTTTGGATCTGTCTGTAACTCATACTGACACAGGTGCCACTCTGCAAACTGGCACTAATGGGATTGATACCAATAATTTTGCCAACGAAAACAACTCTGGTACTTATATCGAAAACAACTTCTCAAACCTGGGTGTAAAAGGTTCCGAGAAGCTGACTGATGGTGTAGACATCATCTATCAGATGGAGTTCCAGGTAGAAAACACTTCAGGTACAGGTGACACTTTCAAAGCCCGTAACACTTACCTGGGTGCCAAGACCGCCTATGGTACTGTACTGGTCGGTCGTAACGACACAGTATTCAAGCAAGCTGAAGGCGGCGTTGACGCATTCGGTAACACCAACGCGGATATCGACCGTTTGGTTGGTGGTCAGACCCGTAGCGCTGACGGTTTCTGGTACTACTCTCCAAAGATCGCTGACCTGATTACTTTGAACGCCACTTACCTGGTTGACGATAACAACGACGCTAAAAACGATAGCGACGAAAGCCAGTACGCTCTGAGTGCCACCCTCGGTGACAAGAAGCTGAAGGCTCAGAACTACTATGCAGCCATCGCCTACAACAAAGGCATCAGCGACATCGACGCTTACCGCGCCGTAGGTCAAGTTAAGCTGGGCGACTTCAAAATCGGTGGTCTGTTCCAGAACTCAGAAAGTGTTGAAGCCAACTCTGACGACTACAACACTTACTTCGTCAACGTAGTTTACAACCTGAACGGCGTTAACCTGAAGCTGCAATACGGCTATGATGAATCAGGTGAAGGTAAGTACTATGGTAACGACATCAAGTACACCAAACTCAATGGTGATATTGTAGAAAAGCACAAACTTAATGGTACCGATATCGAAGTGACCAACATCACTGTGGGTGCCGACTACCGTGTGTCCAAGTCAACTCTGGTATATGGTCACTATGCCCATTATGAAGGTGAGCACGTAGTAGAAGGTGTTAAACAGGACCTGCAAGACGACAACGTATTCACCGTGGGTGTACGTTACGACTTCTAATCTCTGTTGAGATAGTTGTTGAACTAAAGGCGACCTCAGGGTCGCCTTTTTGTTTATCGAGCTTATAACCAAGCGCCAAGCGCTGTTCACGCCTTCAACGCTTATCTTCGCCAGAAAAACTTATTTACGTTTCAAAAGATAAGCACTCTCGTTGAGCCACGGCACCTCTTTGGCAATGAACCTGGGGTTATCGGCCAACACATCGGCTTGCTCCAGCAGAGTGACCTCAAACCACTGGCTCATATGCTCCCTTATCCACTCCCGGGTCACACTGAATGGCGGCCCCTTGAGCATATCCTGAGGGTATTCCAGAGTGATCAACAGGCCACAACAACCACTCGGCAACAAGGAAGCCAGCTTGGCGGCATATTGCAAACGCATCTCCTCAGGCCAGGCGATTAACGCTGCCCTATCGTAGAAGGCACCTACCGACGCCAATTGCTGAGCCTGCAATGCAAAGAGATCTCCCTGCAGCAAAGTCATCTGCTCACTGGAGAACGCCTGCAGTTCGCCAAAGGCTTTCTGTTGATACGCAAGGCGATTCTCTTCAAAGAACTGCCTTACCGCCAACTCGCTCAGTTCACAGCCGAGCAGATCATGGCCCTTCTCGGCCAAATAACACATGTCCAAAGACTTGCCACAAAGTGGAACAAAAACCTGCTCATTGCCCCTAAGCGCGAGTGTGGACCAGTACTTTACCAAGAAGGGGTTAATATCCTGCTGGTGAAAACCTATCTGCTGTTTGTGCCAGCGTTCATGCCAGAATCCGGGTTCCATCTATCCATCCTGTTCATCAGAAAATCTTGATACTCTAGCGACTCGAGTAACAGATGCAAAGTCCAACAGGTGTAAAATAATAGTCTCAGATAAAAGAATAGCCTCACAGTTTCAGACTGAAAGACGCACCAATACTCAGCTTGAGTGAATTGATGAGGAGCAGAGTTGGCTACCCACTTCCCCCGACTCACTCTGTCTGTTCGCCATCAAGAACGCCGCCCTTTCCCCAAATGACCAAGATCATTTTGAAAGCTCTGGGGCCAATCAAAAAAGGCGCAAATAGAATTTAAAAGCCCAAGAATGAATTCTCTCGCAGCGGGCTGGGTTTAAAGAATGAAAAGATTTTTTAAACAGTGAGTTAATTCACTTCCCTTTTATAAAGGCCATGCCAGAATAGCCGCCATATCCGAGTATTGTGTTGTTTCGGTGACAATCATGTCCAGCTCTCTCAAGGGAAACGCTCTGGCGGCCTTCTCTTTCGTACTTTGGGGAATATTACCCCTCTACTATCAATTGCTGCCGGATGCGGCCATCTTTGAGTTGCTGGCCTTCAGGGTCATCTGGTCTGTGCCCTTTATGCTGCTGGTCTTTGTCCTGCTCAGACGACCATTACCGGCCTTTGGCGCGCTGTGGCGTGATAAACGCTCATTGCTGCTGTGCTTTGCCGCCGGGCTTATCATGTGTATCTCCTGGGTCAGCTTCACCTGGGCCCTGACCCATGGTCAGGTACTGGCGGCCAGCCTGGGATTCTTTATCAACCCTCTGTTTGCCATCGCACTCGGAGTCCTCTTCCTCGGCGACAAGCTGAGCAAGGCGCAACTGGCCGCCGTAGTGCTGGCGATTGCCGGTATCGGCTGGCAGGTATATCAATACGGCAGCCTGCCCTGGTTGTCTCTGGTGATGGGCAGCTTTTTTGCCCTCTACGGGCTGCTGAAAAAGTTTATTCGCTTTGACTCCTTCACCTCGGTTACCCTGGAAGCACTGCTGCTGACTCCCTTTGCTTTGGGCTACCTCTGTTATCTGCTGGCCACAGAGCAAAGCGCCGCACTGGCTGGCGGCAGCGAAGGCATAATGCTCTATATCGGTTCGGCGCCCGTGACGCTGGCGCCGCTGATCCTATTCAGCCTGGCGCTGAGATACACGAGCCTGTCCATGGTGGGTTTGCTGCAATACATTGAGCCCAGCCTGCAATTTTTGCTGGCGGTGGTCATCTTTGGTGAGGTGTTTGACGAGGTGAAACTGGTGAGTTTCTCCCTCATCTGGGCCGGGCTGCTGCTGTGCTCGCTGGAGGCCTTGCCCGGCCTGCGCCGCAGCTTAAAGCGAGTCTAACTTCCAGGCGCGGGTCATCTCGCGCTTGCCCAGGGCTCCCGGGTAAGCTTTTACCTGAAAACCGGCGGCCTTGAGATCTCGCTTGAACTGGCCATTGGCGCAGTAAGACACTAATAAGCCGCCCTGCTCCAGCAACCCATAGCACTTTTTGAAGTTATCCAGCGCCCACACATCCGGCTGCTTGCTGGGGGCGAAAGCATCGTAATACACCAAGTTGAAGGGTTCGCCCTGCCATTCGAGCTGCTCAAGCTTGCCCTTGACCTTACGCAGCATAAAACCCGGCATGACCTCCACATCCTGATCCCAGGGGGCGGCGTGCAAGGCATCGAACAGCGGCGCATACCAGCCGGGCAGCATGCCCTTGTAGTTCAGCCCCTCAATCAGCTCGGCGGACAAGGGATAAGGCTCTATAGTGACATAGCGCACCGGCAGCGGCGCCAAGCCACTGTGCTGACGCGCCTTTGTCAGCTCCAGCACCTTACCCAGGGTCATGAGGGCATTGAGCCCGGTGCCAAAGCCCACTTCCAGAATCGCCAGATGGTCAAAGTCCTGCAACACCTGCTCGAGCCCGGCGTGGATAAACACATAACGGGATTCGGCCAACGCCCCCTTGTGGGAGTGGTAGGTCTCATTGAGCTCGGCATTAAATAGAGTATGTGACCCGTCTTCGGTCAGCTGCAGGCTTACGTGTTTCATCTCGACTCTTAATCATCTGTGCGGGGAAAGCCGGGGCACTCGCCCCGGCGACGGGCAATTATCCCAGAAAGGCGATAACTGCCGCAAGCCAATTACCCTTGGCGCTCCAGCACCTGCTGTACCACGGCCTTGAGGGTGGCATAGTCGATATAGCCGGGGATCACTTCATCACCTATGAGCAGTGTCGGCGTACCGCCAAAGCCCAGTTCAGAGAAGACTCTCACATTGGTATGCATCAACTCGTCGGCGCGGCCGCTGGGCTTGAGGTATTGTTCAGTGCCCGTGGCCTTGGCGACCTGCTGCAGTGAATTCTCTGTGTGCATACCATTTTTGGCCATCAAGAGTTCATGTACCCGGGGGAAATCCTTGCGATCCTGCTGCCAGACTTCGAGGGCAAAGCCGCCGGAGGAAAGCTCAGTGCCCTGGGCCTTTATCTGCCTCAATGGCACAAACACATTGACCACCTGCAAGTTTGGAAACTCCTTTAAAAGCTTGGCAAATTCCAGTTCCATCCGCTTACAGTAGGGGCAGTTATAGTCGGTAAACACCACCAGCTGTAACTCGGGCTTACTGCTGCCCATAGTCGGCATCTGCGGATTATTGAACAGCCAGTCCTTGTGCTTGGCCAGCGCTTGCTGCTGCAACTGCCGCTGCTCCACATAAGACTCTATGCTGCCGAGCACGCCGGGAATGATCTCCGGATGCTTGAGCAAAATGCTGCGGATCTGCCCCAATTGCTGTTCCTCTTGTTGGCTCAGCTGCTGCTCTGCCGCCTGTAAACTGCCGCTGGCCGCCAGCAGCCAGGCACTCAATACTATCCAATACTTCATCTTGTTATTCCTCAAATTAAATTCATTTTTGTCAGCCAGAGTCGCAGCCAGATCCCCGGCCAACTTGTGACTCCTGTGGTGCTGCTGCGGATTTCGCCCTGATAAATAAACAAGAGCGTCGGTGTCGCCGACACTCCAAGGGAGCGCGCCAAGGCGCCGCTGGGATCATTGACTACCTCAAAGCCGTAGCCCTTGTTTTGCAGGTACTGCTTGACCTGGGTGTTATTGCCCGATTGCAGCGCCACAGTCACCACCTGCTCGCGGTCACTGAAACCATCGACAGTGCCGGACACCAAGGGGCAGACGCCACACCAACTGGCCCAGTAGTACAAAATAACCGGGCGCTCCATACTCATGGCGGCGATATCCAGTTGGCTGCCGGCCAGGCTCTGAACCGTTTGCAGTGGCAAGGTTTCCGGCATCTCGCGGCTGCGAAAAGCATCGAGGGCAACACTCACCACCAGAATGAATAGCCCATAGCCAAGCAGGGTCTTGAGCCATTGAAGCCCCTTGTGGGCCGGTTTATTTTTCTGGGTCATTGTCTGCTCTCCGCTTCGGCCAAGGCCGCCAATACCCCATCGCTACTGAGAATTACCGGTAATGGATTACCGGCGGGGGTTCCCGGGCCATAGACCTGATTGAAAGGCACCCCAAAGCGGCCATTGGCCTTGAGGTAGGCGGTAATTTCCTCGCTGGGTTTGGTCCAGTCACCACGCATCAGCAGCACTCTGTCATCGCCAAGGGCATCATAGACAGGGTTTTGCAGCAGCACTCCCACCTTGTTGGCCTGACAGGTAATGCACCAGTCGGCCGTGACATCGACAAACACTGTCTTGCCCTCATTGACCGCCTGTTTAAGCTGCACCAAATTCAGCGGTTGCCAATGGTGATCCGAAGGCAAAGGGCTGACCCAGGCATCCCGTGTCAGATAACCTACCCCGAGCGCCAGGCTGGCAAACAGAAAACTGCCGCCAATGGCATACACCATTACCTGAGTGCCGTAACGCTTGCCCAGCAGTCCCAGTGTCAGCAGCAACATCAAGGCGCCCAGCCCCAAGATGACCGCAACGGAGAAGAAGCTTTGCAGCAGACTCAGTAGCCAGAGACAGGTTGCCAGCATCATCAGCGCGAACACAGGCTTGACCCAGTTCATCCAGCGCCCGGGCTTGGGTAAACGCTGCGCCAACGCCGGCCACAACGCCAGCATCAACCAGGGCAAGGCCATTCCCAGCCCCATGGCGCTGAAGAGGGCAAACAGCATGGGGTAGTCGGCGCCGAGAGCGAAAGCCACCGCAGTACCGAGAAACGGCGCGGTACATGGCGTAGCCAGCAGTGTAGCCAGCATCCCCTGCAACAAGTGGCCGAGGCGCGAATCATCACCGGCACCGGCCAGGCGGGTTTGCCACTTGGAAGGCAGGTTGATTTCAAACACCCCCAGCAGATTGAGGCCGAAGCCCCAGGTCAGCAGCACCATAAAGCCGATAAACCAGGGCTGCTGGAACTGTATCCCCCAGCCCAGCGACTGACCGGACAACTTCAGCAAGCTAAGACCGGCGGCAATCAACCAGAAGGACAGCAAAATACCCAGCGCCGAAGCCATAAAGTGGCCGCGAACCTGACTGCGACTGCCCTGGCTGCTCATCATGACCCCGTGCACCTTCATGCCCAGCACAGGCAATACGCAAGGCATGATGTTGAGAATAAGGCCACCGGCCAGCGCCATCAGAAACAGGCTCCACAGCGGCAGGCTTGGCTGCGGCTTGGCAACATGCCCTGTGGCGATGGCGCCGCTCAGTTCTGCCGAAAGGTGTGTGTCGGCCAGGTGAATCAGCAGCGGCTTGCCCTCCAGCTCCGGCGTTCCCAGCCAATGTTTGACCCCGAAAGTGGCGGTCAGCCGTTTGCCATCTGTCTGGATCTGCGGCCGGGAGAAGATCAGCTCACTGACTGTCTCATCCTCGCCGAACAGAAACAGATCTGCCTGCTGCCAGGGGCTCGCAGCCTCTATGGCCAGTTGCAGCAACTGCTGCTTTTCATCCCAGACAATCGACTGCAATACCGCGCCGCCATTGCCCTGTGGCACCTTGGCCATCGCCTCGCCCCACTGGTGCAAAAAGCCATCATCGGCCTTAAGCCCGGCGGCCTGACCGCTCAGCTCCACAGGGTAATCGGTCAACACACAGACATTGGTGCAGGAAGACAGGGTCAGGGTGCCCTTGAGCCGAAACGGCTGCCCGGGATCCTTGAGGCGAATAGTCAGTGGAAACAGGGTATCGCCCTTGTAACCCAGAGTTTCTATGCCCTGCAACACATAGCGCTGCGGCAAGGGCCAGTGCCAGTCGACCGTGGCAATATTCTCCGAGGCGGACCAGTCCAGAGTCGGCGGGATCCCGCCTTCCCCCGGCGCGCGCCAGTAGGTTTTCCAGTCGCCGCTCAGGGCCACATCCAGCAAGGCGTTGAGCTCACCGACTTGGCCGGCATCAACATCGGCCAGTGTCAGTTGCACCTTAACCGGAGGATGATCCGGGTGCTTGAGCCAGCCACTGCTCAGCGGCTCTGCCAATGCAACTTGGCTGAGCAGCATCAGACATACCGCGAAGGCATGCCATATTCTTTTTAAATACATGAAATTAGCTCCAAAACAAAACATCAGAACCCGGTGTTAACCGGCAAAAGTTCAGGATGTTTTCATTCCAGATACACGCACAACACTGAGTGTCGCCTTCGTTTGGAGACTATGGGGTGAGAGAGATAAACACTGAAAGGTCGGGTACTGCCGAGCCAGTTGAGCAACAGCAGAAACAGCAACAGGGCCGTGAGTCCCAGTTGCAGTACCACAGGTTGCAGGTTCAGCATATGGGAAGACAGATGGCAGGGCTCTTCATTGAGCTGCGCCTTACCCGCATCATTGGCGTGAGTCGGCGCAGTATCAACGCCAAGTTGCGTCAGTTGATGCTGAGCCTTGAGCGGGCAGGAGCCAAACAGCGAAAGCTGCTGACCAAAACAGAGCAGAATCACCAGCAGACTGATGATCAATGACACCAGCGCCCTGTCTCTGAGGGAGAAGCGGTTAACACCGAGTGAAAACCCCATGCTGCACTTTGCTCTGTATGGCCCAAGAATGCCGATAGGGTTCCATGATTGACGACAAAGGTCAATCCTGAAACCGTTACTGTAACCAATCCTTGCTTGCCATCTGCGCCATTGGCAGGATAATTCCCCTACCAAGCCTCGGTTTTCGGCCCCAGATGCAGCTTAAACCTCTTACCCAAGGCAGATACTCCCAGGAGTGGCAATCAGACTTCCCTCCGGTGGAGCGGGTACTGCTCAGTTGCGTCAGCGAGCAGCGCCGCTTTGCGCCGGGCGCTTCGATATGGATGCCAAACTCAAGCTGTGGATCTCAGGCAAGCCAGAGCCCTGGTCAAAGAGCGCCAGCGCGGCACTGATATGGCGAATGAGTGCCAACTGACTGCAACAATAAAGACTTGAGCGAACACGCCGACCGACCCTGCCAATCTAATAATGGAAAAGTAAAAAAGATTGGTGATCAGGTGTCAGTTGTTCATTTTGGCGTGAGCTCCATTAAGTGAGGATGGCGGAATTATAACCGTCTGAGACAACAAAAATCCAACTTGTCCCCTTTGGGGGTTTGTCCTTTGGGATAAGAGTGCGGATCAAAACTAAACAGGATGCTAGAGCAGTCTATGACTCAACTAAATATCATTGTTCCTTCTGACTTCTATTGACTAAATATCCTCAATAGCGGATATTTAGTCACTTATACCCTAATAGGTATAAAGCAGTATTTATCCCCTGGTAGGTATAAATCAGCATTTATCCCAATAAAGGGATAAATGCAGGCTAATCCTCTAGTGGGGATATGAGATAACTTTAAAATTCATCTCTAATCATTGAGGGCTGGAACTAATGATATATAGTCCAAAGCAACTCGCAGATATGATGCTACTGATACGCCAAAAGAATGGCTGGACTCAGTCAGAGTTAGCGAAAAAAGTCGGTATAAAGCAAGCGACGATCTCGAACTTCGAGAACAACCCCAACAAAACAACGCTTTCTACCTTCTTTAAGCTTGTACAAGCTATGGATCTAACATTGAGTATCCAAGAAAAAACACAGCTGACTTCGCTAAATGAAAATGATGATGAGAGTTGGTAATGCAAAAGCTAATAGCATACATGAATGGTGAACTTGTTGGCACCTTGGCGAAGCATAAGAACGGCGCTCACACTTTTCAATATGATAAGGACTGGATAACCAATGCGAAGACTCGCCCACTGTCACTGTCTTTAAAGCTTCAATTACCGACTATCACTTCCGATGCCGTTATCAACTATTTTGACAATCTCTTACCAGACAGCCCACAAGTCAGAGATAGGATCGTTGCAAGGTACAAAGCCTCATCCAAACAACCATTTGATCTCTTAAAAGCAATCGGAAAGGATAGTGTTGGTGCAATTGCATTACTTCCTCCCGAACACCCCTATAAAAAAGAGCCACTCAGCTACGAAGTATTGGATGACAAGAAACTAGAGGCGATTCTTTCTGCATACAAGTCTGATATTCCCCTCGGGATGCTCAAAGAGGAAGAAGACTTTAGGATCTCAGTGGCAGGTGCTCAAGAGAAAACTGCACTCTTATTCGTTGATGGACAATGGTGTATCCCGAAAGGAAACACCCCAACCACTCACATTATCAAGCTGCCAATAGGCGAAATACAACAAGCTAACGCGACACTGGATCTCAAAGATAGCGTAGAAAATGAATATCTTTGCATTGAGCTAGCTAAAGCTCTGGGATTCGCAGTTCCCAGCGTCAATATAATCAAAACAGACAACCTTAAAGCTTTAGCTGTAGAACGATTTGATCGACGCTGGACAAAAGACAGAGCAGGCTTGCTACGCTTACCTCAAGAAGATATTTGCCAAGTGTTTGGTATGCCATCATCCATCAAATATGAATCTCAAGGTGGCCCAGGTATAGCACAGATCATGGAGTTATTAATGGGTTCAAGTAATGCACTTGAAGATCGATATAACTTCATGAGATTCCAGGTATTTCAATGGATCATTGGGGCTACGGATGGACATGCTAAAAACTTTTCTATCTATATTGATAAAGGAGGTAGCTATCGACTCACTCCATTCTACGACATTTTGTCTGCCTACCCATTGTTGGGAGGAAAAGGACTCAATATTAGACAACTTAAGCTCGCAATGGGGTTGAAAGCCACAAAAGGCAAGAAGTATGAAATCAATAAAATCCTGCCTCGTCACTTCTTAGATACTGCTAAAGCTGTGAATTTTAGTCAGGATAAGATGCAAAGAATAATGGATGAAATGAAAGGTGCGTTACCTGAGGCAATCTTACAAGTAAGGGCGAATCTACCGGAGGGTTTTCCAGAGCATATCTCCAACTCCATTTTTGAGAATGCCAAGAAAACAATTAAAAAAATCTAGCTATAAGATATTAATTTTAAATGCTATTTGCATAAGCGGATGCGGGTTAATGTCCTTTTGAAGTAAGATTTTCATTACCTGTGCCAATCTAAAAAAGGATGCCGCAGCATCCTTTTTATCAAGCCGTTAGCCGGAGCAACTTACTGCTGTTCGGCCGTCTGGTTTTCCGTGGTTTGCTTCAATAGCCGACTGGTCATGGTACCGGCGGTCATGGAGCCGGATACGTTCAAGGCGGTACGCGCCATATCAATCAGCGGCTCGATGGAGATCAGCAGCGCCACAATGGCCACCGGCAGTCCCATGGCAGGCAGGACAATTAACGCCGCAAATGTTGCGCCGCCACCGACACCGGCTATCCCGAAAGAACTGATAGTCACTATGGCAATCAAGGACAGCATGAAATGCAAGTCCAGTGGATCTATGCCCATGCTGGGCGCCACCATGACAGCCAACATCGCAGGATAGATACCGGCGCAGCCGTTCTGGCCGATAGTAGCGCCGAACGAGGCCGCCAGATTGGCAATGGCCGGCGGCACATTCAGCTGGGTCACCTGAGCCTCGACATTCAATGGAATAGTCGCCGCCGAACTGCGCGACGAGAAGGCAAAGGTCAGCACGGGCCAAATTTTACGGAAGTAGTCCAGCGGGCTGACGCCTACCATGGCCACCAGTATGCCGTGAACAACAAACATCAGCAGAATGGCGACGTAAGAGGCCAGAATAAAACCCAACAAATTGAGCATATCGGCGCCGCTGGAAGAGGCGACCACCTTGGCCATCAGCGCGGCAATACCATAGGGAGTCAGCGCCATAATCATCTTCACCAGGCGCATAACAATCGCCTGTGCACCTTCAACAAAGGTTCGTATGGGCGATTCCAGTTGCTCTTTCTCATGCATCACCTTGCGGGCCGCTATCCCGAGGAGGATACCGAAAATCACCACGGCAATGATGGAAGTGGAACGGGCACCGGCCAGATCGGCAAAAGGATTTACCGGAATAAAGCTCAGCAGCATTTGCGGTACAGTCAGATCAGCAATCGAAGCCGCCTTGGTATCCAATACTGCCATTTGCGCCGTTTCCCGGCTACCGGCGATCAGCCCCTCGGCAGAAATCCCAGAGATGGAAGTGACCAGAATACCTATCAAAGCCGCTATGGCCGTGGTCGCCATCAGAATAAATATGGTCAGGGAGGAGATCTTGCCGAGCGAGCCGCCCTTATCCAACTTGACCACTGCCGCGACCATGGACACCAGTACCAGGGGCATGATCACCATCTTCAGCAAGGCCACATAGCCACCGCCGACTATGGCAATCCAACTGAGCGTCTCTGCAGTGACCGGGCTATCCACGCCAAAGTATGACTGCATCAGGAAACCATAGGCACTGCCGAGGATTAAGCCGATCAGCACCAGACGGGATAATTTGTGCTCTTTTTGCTGTTGGTGAAACAGAATAAACAGAACGCCGAGAAATACCGCAATGGCTGCGATAACTGCAATAGACATATGGAACCTTATACGGGAAACGGTATATAAAGAGAGAATCTACCGCATAATAAGCGCTAGTTTAAGCATGACAAAATATTAAGTTATTATTCTTTATAGCCTCTGATTATAAATGACCTGACTTAACCCCCACACAAAACGGCCAAATTTCACACGATACCGTACCAGCGCTAACAGAAAGTTACACAAAATAATCCCATCAAACCGTGCCCGGATAAGCTTGTTTTCATCATCCGGGGATATACTCCCGAGGCAGCCTTCGCTGCCAAATATAATAACTATCTGTATCTAAAGGAGACTTTCCGTGAAGAAGGTTGGAATTCTATTACTCTGCCTCTTGATGCCACTGGCATCGGCGTGGGCAGAGCCGGGCAAGCCCTTGTCGGTTGAGCTATTGTGGCAACTCAAGCGTATCGGTAACCCGGTAGTATCGCCCGGCGGCGAGCATATCATCGCCCCCGTGACCGAGTATGATGTCAAGGCCGACAAAGGGTCGACCCAACTTTGGTACTTTGATGCCGATGGCAAACATCAACGCCCACTGACTGCCGCCGGACTCAAGGTGAGCAACCCGGTATTTTCTCCCGATGGCAACACTCTGGCCTTTGTCAGCCAGCGCAATGAGGACGATGCCGGGCAGATCTATCTGCTGCCGATGAATGGCCCGGGTGAAGCCCAGCGGCTGACCGAGGTGCCTACCGGCGTGTACGGCATCAAATGGGTAGGTAACCATCTCTATTTCATCAGCAATATCTTCCCCGGGCAGGACTGGAAGCAGATGCAAGAGCAGCTGAAAGCCGACAAGGACAACAAGACCTCGGCCAAGCAGTGGAATGCTCTGCCCTATGCCCAGTTCGATCATTGGCTGGATGAACGCCGTCAGGCGCATGTGTTCCGAATTCCTGCCAAGGGCGGCGAGATAGAAGCCATTACTCAAACACTGGGCCATGAGCTGCCTCGTTCGAGTCAAAGCGCCGGCAGCTATGATGTGTCTGCCGATGAGAAACTGATCGCCTTCAACGCCTACGGCTCCGACAACCGGGTCGATCCCAAGCTGGATATCTTCCTCGGCAAGATAGGCGCAGACAAGGCAGAAAACCTGACGCCGGACAACGAAGCGCCCGATAGCCGCCCAAGCTTCAGCCCTGACGGCAAGACGCTGGCCTTCACTCGCCAGAAGATCCCGGGTTTCTATGCCGACACCTCCAGGCTGATGCTGCTGGATATCCACAGCCGTAAGCTCAAGACCCTGACCGCCAATTGGGACAGATCTGTGTCTCAGTTCAGCTGGACGCCGGATGGTAAAGGCTTCTACGCCGCCATTGATGATGCCGCCACCAGCCGTATCTATCATATTGATGCCAAAAGCGGCAAAGTGAAGGCGATCACCAAGGACACCAACTATGGTCAGCCGCAGATAGGCAAGAAAGGCACCCTGATTGCCCTCAACGACAGCTTCCTTTATCCGGCGCGACTGCTGGCGATCAATCCCAAGAACGGTAAAGGCCAAAGGCTGGAGCAGTTCAATGATGAACTGCTCAAGGATGTGGATCTGGGCAGCTATGAGTCTGTGACCTACAAGGGTTACAACAACCAGGATATCCAGATGTGGGTGCACTACCCACCGGGTTTCGATCGCAGCAAGAAGTACCCGCTGTTTATGCTGGTACACGGCGGCCCACACAACGCTATCAGTGATGGTTTCCACTATCGCTGGAACGCCCAGACCTTCGCCTCCTGGGGTTATGTCACTGCCTGGCCCAATTTCCACGGTTCCAGCGGCTTCGGCCAGGAGTTTGCCGATGCCATCAATCCGGACTGGAAAAACAAGTCTCTGGATGATGTCCTCAAGGCAGCCGACTGGTTTGAACAAAAGAGCTGGATCGACAGCGATCGCATGGTGGCCGGTGGTGCCAGCTACGGCGGCTATCTGACCTCCATCATCCTCGGGCAGAAACATCCGTTCAAGGCGCTGTTGATCCATGCCGCCGTGTACGACATGTACTCCCAGATGGCTTCCGACTTCGCCGTGCACAGCACCCGCTTCGGCCATTACTGGGAAAAACCGGAGATCTACCAGTCGATTTCACCCCATTACTTTGCCGCCGGTTTCAATACACCGACCCTGGTGAGCCATGGTCAGCTGGACTACCGGGTGCCAGTGGGGCAAGGTTTTGAGTTGTTCCGCACCCTGCAAAGCCGTGGAGTGGAATCGCGGATGATTTATTTCCCCGATGAAAACCACTGGATCATGAAGCCCAACAACTCCATCTATTGGTATAACCAGGTCAAAGACTGGATGACCCATTATGCCGAGCCGGGCCCACGTTAATCGCCGATAATCGGCATCCAAGCAAGAAGGCGACTCAGGGTCGCCTTTTTTAGTGCCAAAAATGAGCCTAAATATAAGCTGCAACAACTAAATGAGGCGCTATCAATCCACCACTCAATAATTTTCCGAACTTCAAGATACTGTCATTCAAACAAGAAACCGCATAACAAGCGGTATTGCTGGCGACACTTTTTATCCTTGGGTACCATTGAACAATAAAGAAGCGCCTGGACATGCCGGCGCCAGGGAAAATGGATACCTGAATGGAATTGAGATACGCGTTGCTGTGCCTGTTTTTGCTACTAACCAGCCTAAAACTATTTGCATTAGAGCAGGTTAAGCTTCCCGTTATTAATATAGAACAAAACAGCGTCGCGCTCGAAGAGTTCAAAATCGGCTATTTTATTGATAACAGCCAGAACCTTGGCTTTGAGCAGGCACGCCAGAAGCCTTTCGGCGTAACCGATAATGTCACCACTTTGGGTACCAACGCCAGGGTCACCTGGTTCAAGCTGATACTGCACAATAGACTCTCGCAGGAAAAGCCGCTGTTGTTGCACCTGCCCCATGCCTACCATGTGCAGCAAATCGACATCTATGAGGAAAGCGGCCAACAACTGCAGCGACACGAGCAGTTGGATCTCGAACAGGCCGCCGACAACCCACTTATGTATCGGGGCACAGTGGTCTACCCACTGACTTTGGCGCCAGATCAGATAACAACCTTGTATATTCGTAGCCACGCTTACTCCCATCAATGGTTTGCCATGACACTGATGGATGGAGAAAATTCGCGGCGCGCTCTGGTGAGTACTCACTATGATATTGCGCTTATGGTGGGGATGTTGCTGGCGCTGGTGTTCTACAACTGCCTGCTGTATTTCGCCAGCAGCAAGAAAGAGAACATCTACTATTCGCTGTACCTAATCTCCGGTCTGGTGTGGATTGCCTTGTCCTATGGCCTAGTCGCCAGCGTGTTCAACGCCTACGGCTCGAACGTCTTCATGCTCAATCTGTCGCTGCTCACCATGCCGATTTTCCTGCTGCTGTTTATGACGGCTATCTTCGAAACCAGGCAGTTCTACCCTACAGAGCACAAGGTGTTGCAATTGTTGTTGTTGCTGCTATTTGCCATTCTGATTTGGGGGCTGTTTGATATCTCAGCGGCACTCAAACCCGCCAGCAGTATGGCGGCAGTCATGATGTTGGTGACCTTCTCTGTGAGTATCTCCCTCTATCGCAAGGGCAACCCCCTGGTGAAGTACTTTCTGGTGGGCCACAGCTTCTTCGTGATCTTCAACGGCATAGCCGTGCTCTTCTACAAGGGCTTGATCTCTCCGAGCTATCTCAGCAGCCACGGGGTCGGCATAGGCATTATGCTGGAAGCCCTCACCCTGGCATTTATCATCTCCTATAGGATCAAAATTCTTGAGGATATTCGCGCCTCGCAGGAAGAGCTTAAACGCCAAGCGGCCACAGATCCTCTGACCAAACTCTATAACCGGCGCTATTTCTATTCTGAGGCCGACTATCAACTTAAGCTGGCCGGCCGCAATGGCGAGGCTATCTCTGTGCTTATTCTGGATATAGACAGTTTCAAGCAGATCAACGATAACTTTGGTCATCACTTGGGCGACAGGGTGATAGTCGCCCTGGCCAAATTATTGAAACAACACTGCCAAGGAGCCGAGATGGCGGCCCGTTTCGGCGGCGAAGAGTTCGTGATCTTGCTGCCGGGAGCCACACTAAACCAAGCCTTGCATCGAGCCGAGCAGCTGCGCCTCAATGTCGAAGCTATGCAACTGACCGCCGACACGGGAGACAAGATAAGTTGCACCATAAGCTTGGGCGTGGCCGAGGTTGAAATTGCAACAGAATCGATAGAAGCGGCCGTCAAACGAGCCGACCACGCACTTTATCAAGCCAAAAACAGTGGTCGCAATCGGGTCGTCGCCAATTCAAGCGCTAGCGACCAAGGGTTAAATACCGACATTGAAATCAATCCAGGTCTTTAAGTGTTTGCAGCCCCAATTGCCGCATCTGCTGCTGGATCCAGTCGGCGCGGCGGTTCATGTAAGCACTGGGCGGATTGATTTGATATTGCCAGGGATTGGGTAACAAGGCGGCCAGCAAGGCCGCCTCGCGGGACGACAACTGAGCGGCGTTCTTATGAAAATAGTGTTGCGCCGCCGCTTCAACGCCGTAGATCCCCGGGCCGAATTCAACAATATTCAGATACAACTCAAGGATCCTGGGCTTATCCAACACCAGCTCCAAAAGCAAGGTGAACCAGGCTTCAGCCCCCTTGCGAATAAAGCTACGCGAAGACCACATAAACAGGTTCTTGGCGGTTTGCTGGCTCAAGGTGCTGGCTCCTCTGAGGCGCTCTCCCTGAAGTTTATCTTCTATGGCAGTCTGAATCGCCTTGAGATCAAAACCGGAATGAAGGGCAAAACGCTGATCTTCACTGGCGATCACCGCCAGCTGCATATTGGCAGATATCTGAGTCAGCGGCTGCCACTGATGCTGCACCTGGCGCTGTACCTGTGTTACCGGCGCCGGTGGAAACCAATAGCGTTCAATACGCCAGCTCCACAGCGGTGGGTTAACAAACTTAAGGGCAATCACCATCAGCAGAGACAGTATCATCAGCCCCAACAACAGTTTTATCAGCCAGGCCGTCAGTCGCCTAAACCATCCCTTTTTCGCGGCCAAATTCGCTCCTGATAAATAAGCCCACCTGAAACTGAGTGCACTTGAAACTGAGTGCATCTGAAACTGAGTGCACCTGAAACTGAGTGAGCCAGGAAACCCTCTGTGAATAATAATTGAGTATTTTGCCAGGTGCGAACCCGGCCCAAAATTCCAATCTGTAAGCTTATCCGGCGCACCAGAGAAACTCAGCGGCCCTCATTTCCCCTTAGCCAAGGTCTAATACCCCTAGCTTATTAGTCAGCGCTCATGAGTCAGCGCCAAAGCGGCCGCACTCAAGAAAGCTCAGTACCGCCGCCAGCGTATCCTGATGCCAATGTATGGCCTTATGGCACAGGGGCAACACCAGCCAATCACTGGCATCATCACAACGGGTAGAAGCCAGGGGTACCCGGCCATCGGACTCGCCGTCAATCAAGGCGCCCAAGGGATCCTGAGTCCCACTGCCGGCGATGATCCCAAGATGAGCCCGGCTATCCATGCGCCAGCTTGCCCAGCGCTGCCCCGGCAGCAAAGATTGCAACGGCTGAAATAGCCGGGAATATCCCGGAAGCTTATCGGCCAGGCTCGCCAGCGGTGAACCATCATGGGGCGTGGCAATAAACACACTGTGGCCCAGATTGCCGGGCAGCTGCTCTGCCAGCAGTTGCCGGACGATTAAGCCTCCCATACTGTGAGCCACAAAGTGCACCCTGGGATACTGCTGCCATTTCTGCTCATCCAGCGCCTGGCGCAAGGTCACTACCGCTTGTTGCAGTGAGCCGAAACGGGTGGGTAATCTGGGGCACAGGATCCTGTATTGCCGAGCCAAGCCTTGGGCCAGAAACCCCATATCACGTTCATCTTTATTGAAGCCATGCACCAACACTACCAAGGCTTTGTTGCTATCTAGCCTCAAGCAGGCTGACTCTTGAGCCATTGCTGAAATGCCTGTTTGGGCATGGCACCGGCCTGCTGGGCTATCATTCGGCCATTTTTGAACAGCATTATGGTCGGAATGGAGCGGATCCCATACTGGGCCGCCAGCGCTTGCTGAGCCTCGGTATCCAGCTTACCGAACCGAAACTCCGGCTCCAATTCGGCAGCGCTCTGCTCGAATATGGGAGCAAACTGTTTGCAAGGGCCGCACCAGCCGGCCCAGAAATCCACCACCAGCGGCAGCTCTGACTTATGGGCATGGTTGGCAAAGTTGGCATCAGTCAGTTCTACTGGAAGGCCTTGAAACAAAGGCTGCTTACAATGGCCGCACTTAGGGCCTTGAGACAGGCGTTCTTCCGGCACCCGGTTCATTCCAGCGCACTGGGGACATGCAATCAACATAGGATTCTCCTCTCAAGCGGCGTTATCGCCGCACACTGTGAAATAGAGGGACGACATTAAACCGATTCAAGTCAGATGAGGTCGCAACGCGGCCAATACCTGAGGATAATCGGCCTGATTATCCAAGGTCAGACTCAGATAGCCATCGCCGCGAAAAGCCCGGTCCAGCTCCAGCAAGACATGGGTTTGCTTTCCGGCAGGTACCAGGGTGAGCTCCACTTCACGCAAAAGGCGGATCCCAAGCCCTGCGGGCACAAACTCCAACTCCTGATAGCAACCTGAACCACTGCGAAACCCAGAGGTGTTGATATAGCCTTGCTCGACATCGGCTTTTTTAAGGACAAAGCCCAACTCTTCCATGGCCTGCAGCAGGTGCAGCAACAGCTGGGTAGGCTGGATCTGCAGCAGATCCTGATCGCCCGGATCTATAGCGTAATCTATCGCCAGCCCGGTTTGCAGCCAGACCCGGCATTGATTGTTACGCACCGGCAACTCGGTAAATGGGGTCTCAGGATGCAACTGACCGATAAAAGGCAACTCTCTCACCTCTCCGGCCTGAAGTTCAAAGCCCTCGCTGATGCGCCAGCTGGCCAGGCAATGATTGATAAAGTGGCTGCTGTCGCCATCACTGACCTTAACCCGAGTCATAAGGGCCAGCTCCAGGCCGGCAATACTCTGGCTTACCTCGCCGCCCTTGAGCACGATTCGGGCTTCGAAGGTTTGCCCTGGTTGCAGGTTAGCATTGAGTAAGCGGGTATCGACACTGGCGCCGCCAACGCCAACTGCAGCGAGCAATTTCTTAAACATCCTCTGTTCCTGATTTACTTAAAAGGCCTTGCCGCATTTAAGCCCCTTTTCTTCGGCGAGTAAAGGGTGGGCGCATCGGCTGTAAATTCCCAAACCCAATAAGCAGGCAGCAACGAAATCATTCTGAGCCAGTTAAAAACCAGAAGCTGACCAAATCACGCCCTAATCAGGGATGGCGTAAACAGACTTCTGCCAAAATCGGTGTATGGTCGCTCGCCTGGGCATCCAGCTCAAACTGCGGCCGCAGCAGGTGACTGTCATAAACCCGGTAATCCACCACTTCAGCCAGGCTATGCTGGCTACGGGCATCAAACTCCTGACTCAACAACAGATAGTCGATCACCCCGCCTTGAGAGCCGTGAAAATGGGTCACGGGCCGAGTCACTGTCACTCGCTCGCCACTTTGCTCAGAAGCTTCTCGCCAGAGCTGCCAGGCGTCAAACAGCTGAAAATGCGCCAGCTGCAGTTTCAGCCTTTCATCGGGCAGGCCGTAAAGGCCCGCGGCGCGAATATCCCCGTTATAGAGCTGCCCGGCACCCACCAACAGCCCCTTGAGTTCACTGGAGTCTATGCCGGCGTTAAAATCCCCCATCAGTACCACAGCGTTGCCGCTTTGCTGGCGCCGCTTGAGTATCGCCTGATACAACAACATCGCCTCACTGCCACGCTGCAAAGTGGCTGACCAGCGGCCCAGCGCACTCTCGGCCAGCAGCCCGGCGGCACCTTGCTGCTCGACCGCGCCCTTGGGCAACTTATTGCGTGGTGATTTGAAATGCACCACATAGGTATCACAGTGGCCGATCCCAGGCAGCATCAAGGTGGCTCTCAATATCTGACGACTGCTTTGAAACTCATCCTTGAGCCCCAGTGAAAATGCCAGTTCGGCATCCAGCGCCACCGCCGCCAGGGAAACGATTGGATAACGGCTTGCCAGAGCTACTACACTCTTGCGGGCAATAAAGCCTTCTACGACCGGCGAATCCACCAGCGCAAAGTGGGCAAGACCGGCAGCCTGACACAATTCACGCAGCGGCTCGGGGCTGAATACCTCCTGCCAGCCCACCAGATCTGGCTGTGCTTGCTGCAGCCAGCGGGCTATCCAGTCGCACTTTTGTTGCCACTGTCCTTGGGTATAGATGTTGTTGAACTCATGAAACGCCAGCGGCGGCATGGCAAAATTGAACAGATTCAGGCTGGCGATACGGATATTGGAAGACATGAAAAGCGCTGCGGCTCCGGTAACCCTACTGAGTAATAGTGTTGATATTAAGCCGCTGCTGGGATTTGTCCAATAGCCCCCCAAAAAACAACTTCCCGGCTACCCATTCCCCCCAATGGCGCCCAATAGCACAACAAACAAACAACAAAAAGCCGCTATTTGTGGCTAAACAACCCTGTTTAACGCGCTTTTTCAATCTCCCGCTTGACTTGTTTGCTTGCAACCATACAATCGCCGCTTAATTAACCATACGGAGACCCACTGTGGACACACACATAGGTGACAGTAGATGCCCTGTCAGTCAGACAGGATTATTTGCCCGGCACTAGTCTGCAGCTTCGCAAACTACTGCCGAGCCTGGCAGTAGCGTATTAAAGAATCCTTTTTTCCGTTACTCCCCATAAAAACCTTGTTGAGCTTGACATGCTCACGCATGCCGCAGTGTTCTCCTGTGGCTGCAAACTAATGCAACCACAAAGGTTTTTACTTAGGACAGCCTTGCTGCCCCATCTACGACCTTGAGTGTTCCCCCACACAGGAGGAACAAACATGACACTCAGATATACCACTTGGCTGCTGGGCGGCCTGCTCTGGCACGGACAACTGCATGCCGGCATTCAGTTGCTGGAAGATCCCGACATCGCCACAGTAACTGAGCTGGCAATCGACTGGCAGCGGCAAACAGGCAACAACGACTTTGCCCTGGGGCTCAACCAAGCCGTCTTTGGCGGCGAATTGGCACTGGAACTGCAAACAGACAACCGGGATGCCCCCTGGGACAGACATGAGAGCCGCGGCTGGCAGCTGGGCTACAAACAACCGCTGGCAACAAACGGCTTATCCCAGGTTCAGACTCAGGCTCTGGCACTGGAGCTGGGGCGTCATCACAGAGATGGCTGGCAGGGCTACGCCCTGGTCAGTAGCGATCTGCCGATTGCCACCCAGGGCTTCTTTGTGCGCAATAACTTAGGGCTGAGCCTGGAGTCGGGTGAAGGCCCGGCGATGATTTTTGGCCTGGGAGCCGGCTTCAAAGTACAGCAACACACCCTGCTGTTTGAAAACCAGTATCTGGGCCAAGGCGACTATGGCTACCAGCTACTCTGGCAAAACCAACCCAACGCCCGTTGGCAGTGGCAACTGGGTTATGGCAATCAGTATGGCGGTGGCGCCCGCCAATTTGGCGCCGGCCTACAACTTTTCTTTTCTTGATAGCTCATTGGGAGAATGACCTATGAACAGCAACAACATCATACTCAACCTGCATCTGATCCTGACCAACAAAGACGCCAAGGCGATGCAGATGCTGGCATCTGAGCTTCATCCTGCGGACATAGCCGCCGTGCTGCCGACCTTCGACTGCCAGCAAACGGCCTCAATACTGACCCTGTGCCAGCCCAAAACCGCGGCGGCGCTGCTGCGGTATCTACCCCATCAGCAGCAAAAGCTGCTGGCAGAAGCGCTGGATCATCAAACCCTTGGGAAAATTATCATGGAGATGGCAGCAGATGAGCGCGCCGATCTCTATAACGAGTTGGAGATTGAGCAGCAGGCCCTGCTGCTGCCCACTCTAGCCAAGGCGGAGCGCGAGGATATGCGTACCCTGGCGGCCTATGATGACTCCAAGGTCGGCTCCATTATGACCTCTGACTATGCCCTGCTGCGGGTCAATCAAACCGCGGAAGAGGCCATAGACAGCCTGAGGAAAGTGGCCGCAGATCTGGAAACCATCTACCAGACCTATGTGGTGGATGAGCGCGGCCGCCTGATAGGCAATGTGTCACTGCGTCAGCTCATCATCGCGCCGCCCAAGGCGTTGGTGAAAGAGTTTATGAAAGAGCAAACCATTGCCATAGAAGCGGAAGCCCTCAAAGAAGAAGCGGCGCAGATGATAGCCCACTATGACCTGCTGGCGCTGCCGGTAGTCAACGGCAAAGACCAACTGGTCGGTATAGTCACTTATGATGATGCCATGGATGTAGCCAGTGCCCAGGCCGATGCCGAATTCAACAAACACGGCGCCGTGGGTCAATTGGCCTGCTCTTTTAAGGAAGCCAGCATTGGCATGCTTTATCGTAAGCGAGTCTTTTGGCTGGTATTGCTGGTGTTCGGCAATGTGTTATCCGGCACTGGGATCGCCTACTTTGAAGATACCATCACAGCCTATGTTGCTCTGGTGTTCTTCTTGCCACTGCTCATCGGCAGCAGCGGCAACGCCGGTTCGCAGTCTGCCACCTTGATGGTCAGGGCACTGGCCACCGGGGAGGTCGTCCTCAAAGACTGGCTGTCGCTGCTAGGCAAAGAGCTGTTTGTGGCCGGTTTACTGGGTGCCACCATGGCGATTGCGGTATTTACCCTGGGTTATTGGCGTGGCGGCGATATCGCCCTGGTGGTCGCTCTGACCATGCAACTTGTGGTGATTATCGGCAGCCTGATAGGCATGTCCCTGCCCTTCTTGCTGAGCAAGTTCAAGTTGGATCCGGCCTCGGCCAGCGCGCCGCTGGTGACTTCGATAGCCGATATCATAGGTGTCATCGTCTACTTCAATGTCGCCACCGCTATTTTGGATTTTCCGCCTGTCAGTGGTTAATTGACCTTGGCATAACCTATGGAAACCTAGGTTATGCCAGAAAACGCCTTGTCATGGCTGAACAATTTCATCCAAACTCACCGTGGATCGGCTGGTAAAAATATAAGTCAATTATCAGCCAAGCAAGATCCCCGGCTTTCCATCCAAGGAGCGGGCAATGGCACGGCGCTCCTCTGCTTCAGTGAAATCTTTGCTCAGAATGCTGTCCACATAGAACCACTCGCTGACCACCTCTTCGCTGCTGAAGGTCAGCGTCATATAACCCCGGTTCAACAGGTTGGCGTATTTAAGGTCATCCACCAGCCCTACAACGGCCGCCTCTGTCGCCGGGATCTGCTCTGGTGGCAGGTTGAGGTAGTACTCAAGCCCAGGGGAGGAAACCGAACTGGTGGCAAACTCAACCCCAACCATGTTGCCATCTTTGTCCTTGAGATCATTGGCCCAGGCATTGTGGGTATCACCGGCAATCACCACCAGGTTTTTACCCGAGGCCCTGGCAGTGGCCAGCACAACTTCACGTTCATAGGCATAGCCATCCCAGGCATCCAGGTTGTAAGGAATCGACGGCAGTTGCAACAGTGCCAGCACTTCCGGCGTCAGTTTAGCTTGGTTGGCAGCCAGATAGGTCAGTTCCGCTTGGGTCAGTGTCGGATCGCCGGCCTGAGCACGAGCCGCCAACTGGGCCAATGCCGCCAACTCGGCAAACTGCGGAATAGACAGCTGCTGAGTGGCTATCGCCGCCGGCAACATCATCCGCCCCATCAGAATCTGCTGCCCCAAAAGCTGCCACTTGGCGCTGGATTGCAACAGTTTTCCCTGCAACCACAGCAGTTGGGTCTGGCCCAGAAGCGTACGCTGAGTGTCGGTCACGTCGGCGAGAAACTGCTGATCGTTGAAAGCACCGGTAGCCGGATCCAGATAGTTACCATAGTCCAACTGTTTGTCACGGGCCAACACCCTGGTATCCAGCATATGCAGATCCAGCAGATCGCCGAAGCTGAAACTGCGGTAGATCTCTTCATGATTGCCCTCGCGCCATGGGCGGATAGGCAGCCATTCGAAGTAAGCCTGCAATGCCGCCTGTTTACGGGCGTCGAAGTCCCCTTCCCCTTGGTTATGGTTTTCGGCACCATCCTTCCAGGTGTCGTTGGCCACTTCGTGATCGTCCCAGACGGTAATAAACGGCAGCTTGGCGTGCAGCTTCTGCAAACTGGCATCGCCGCGATACTGGCCATAGCGGCTACGGTAATCGCTCAAGGACAGCAACTCTCCCGCCGGCAACACCTCCCGGCCCAGCTCGGCGGCATGTTCACTGGCATAACCACCACGGCCATATTCATAGATATAGTCGCCCAAGTGCAGCATGGCGTCGAGATCGTCCCGCTGCGCCGCCAGTTCATAGACATTGAAGTAACCGGCCGGGAAATTGGCGCAGGACATCACCGCCAGTTTAACCGAATCGACCGCGCCCTCGGGCAGGGTCTTGGTCATACCGACCGTGGATGTCTTGTCACCCGTCATAAAACGATAGAAGTAGCGGCTGCCGCTCTCCAGCCCTATGGCATCGACTTTAACCGTGTAGTCACGCTCGGCATTGGTCACCATTTCACCTGTGGTCACCAAGTCGCTAAAGGCACCATCACGGGACACCTGCCAGGATACTCTGACATCCCCCGCCGTTTGCGGTGTAACCCGGGTCCAGATAATCACGGCATCCTGAGTGGGATCACCGCTGGCGACACCATGAAAAAAATCGGCGGCGACAGTATTGTCATCATTGTCACTGGAGCAGCCCATCAGGCCGTATGAAAGCACGGCAGCGCCAACACCTTTGGCTGAGAGGGCAATAAAGTCACGACGGGAGAAGTTACGGGTCATTGTTATTATTCCTTTAAAAAACGCTTCATCATGCTGGTATGAGGTCGGATGTCCAGATTGTGAAGTCAAACTATTGCACAATTGTGACAAACAGGTAAATACCTATTGGTATTCAAATAAATTCAGTAAGTTAAATAAAATGATGCCCACTTTAAGCCCCTTAACTTGCAGACATTGATAACAGGGGGCAAAATGCCTTACAGGACAGATAATTAGCCCTATCAGGGCCCTGCTGAAGGAACAAGACAATGAAAGTCAAAGACATCATGAGTACCCAGGTGGTGTGTATCAGTGATGGCGCCAGCGTCAAGGACGCCCACCAACTAATGCATTCCCGCGGCGTGCGCCATCTGCCGGTGATCTCAGAAACCAGCGGCACTCTGGTTGGAATACTTACCCATAAGAAGATGATTGCCACAGTAGTCAATCTGCTGACCCGCTACGGTCAGGGAGCACTGGAACGAAAAGAACGCGGCACCCTGATAGCCGATCTGATTGAAACCGACTTTGAACCACTCATGGCCGATGCGCCGCTGACTCAAGTGGTGGATTATTTTATCGCCAACAAACATGGCTGTCTGCCTGTAGTGGACGAGCACAACAAGGTGCAGGGCATAGTCACCTCTTCTGACTTCGTCAAACTGTGCCGGGAATTGCTCAAGGCCTGAACCCATCAAAAAAGCGTGCTTAAAGCACGCTTTTTTGGACAGAGCTTTTGGTTCAAGCTGAATCTATTAAATGAACCGGGTCTTAGAGCTTAGGCCTCTGGCTCTATCTTATTGATACTGCCCTTATAGCCGGTTTCATCCACCGCCTTTATCAGCGCATCCATATCAAAGCCTTCGGGTACTATCACTCTGGCCTGTTGGGTCTTGAGCGAGGACTTGGCCTTAATCACGCCCTCTGTCTTGCGCAGCGCCTTGTTGATTACCGTGACACACAAAGGGCAGGTCATGCCTTTAACATCCAGGGTGACCACCAGATTGCCCGCCCAGGCAAACGGCGTGCACAGCAGCAGTAAAACCAGTAACAAGCTTCTCATTCAAACACCTCTAACAGCCAAGGTAATACAAAAGGGTAAAGTTGAAATGCCAATACCACAGGCACGGCCAGCCAGTAGAGCAGTAACATACTGGTACGGCTCATGGTCGCGGTGCACAGGGGCTTTTTGGAAAAATACAAACGCCAAAAGCCCAGGAGGATCAACAGAGTCGACAGCGCCAACATAGGCACTTGCAGCCAGCCCAGCTGTTCAACACCCGACAGCGAGGCCGCCGATACCCCAAACACCAGATAGATCAGCGGCCCAATACAGCACAGACTGGAGGCGACAGCGGCAACAACGGCGGCCGCCAGTGTCGCCAAAAAACCCTTAGAGCTGTTCTGTTGACTGGAAATCATAGGCGAAAACTTTAGGGTCATAATAGTTCACAGGGTCGCCATCCACTTCGGCATAAGGATAACCAAAGTTGTTCAGCGGCGTCTGCTCGGCCATGGGCGCCAGATCAAAGTCACGACCGAAGTTGAAACCAACCCAGTTCATTTCCCAGTTACCGAACAGATAGTCGTTGACCGCCTGCACATCGGGATCCTGATGTTGCTTATTCTCGGTCAAACGCATCTTGGTCACATCCGCAGGATCGGCCGGCAACCAACCGTAACCCGCCAGATAGAACATGGCACGGCAGTGCTGACCACCACTGACCTTGGCCAGGCCATTGGCATCACTGCTGCCGAAAGCTTTCTTGGAGTATTTGCCCATCTTAATAGCCTGTCCGACCCGGATCCCGAACATCTCCCGCGCCGGAATACCGGCGGCGCGAGCCAAGGCCACAAATACCGAGTTGATATCAGTACACTTACCCCCCAGTTTGCCGCTCTCGAGAATAGTGGCCACATCACCTGTGCCGCAGCCGATAACGTCATTGTCGCGGAACATATTGGCACTGACCCAGTTGTAGATAAGGCGGGCCTTTTTCAGCGGGTCGGTTTCCTTGCCAACAATCTTGTCTGCAGTCTGCTTCACTATTCCATCAATGGGCATATGCTTGGTGGGCAGCAGATAGCGCTCCACATCCACCGGGTACTGGATAGTTTTTGGGGCGCGATAATGCTCGAGTTCACCGTTTTTCAGCGGTTCCCAGTCGAGGGTTTCCAGCTCCATCACCAACTGCAGCTCCATCTTGCCTTTGGCATCAGGCCAGGTGGCAAACAGTGTCTTGGCACCATAACTGTTATCGGCAGTGATATAGGCGTCCTGGAAATTGCCTTTGAAGTTCAGCTTACGAACTTGCTGAAACTGAGTGTCTTCCACCAGCGGGATCCACAACTTGACCACGCCCTCTGAGCCCTCGGGTGCGATCAGTTGGTAATCTTGAGTCAGGGTGAAATGTCTACGGCCGTCAGCGGAATAATGCTCGACGGCCTTGGTCTTCGATGTGGCCGCCATCACAGGGCTGATGATACCGGCCGTCGACAAAATAGCCGCAGTTTTTAAAAAATTGCGTCTCTGCATTATTCGATTCCTTACGTTTGATTAACAGACGAGTCAATGAGCTGCCCGCTGGCGGGCCGAAGCATTATAAGTGGCGGCCCCTGGCACCGCAACAAAGCCGCAGACGCAAGGGCCGTGCAGCCAGAGTCATCAGTAAGGTGGAATAATAAGAAAAATTAACAAGTTTGCGAGACAAAACAACCATATTGGTCATCTTGTCTCGCCTTGAGTTTTACCAATGTAAAGCCGGTATGGCAGAGGGAAAAACCGGCGCCGGATCACATTCTTACCTGGGCTTATCTCAGCCCCACTTCCACGTCGCGGATAATGAAGTTACCCGAATAAAGCGGATGGGGTTCACCCAAAGGCTCCAGGGCAAAGAAGCGCTTGTGCTCTTCACTGAGCCCTTCGAAGCCACCTATCACCTGATAGAGCCAGCTTTCCGGATCCCAGGACAGCTGTTGCTGCTGCAGATATTCCAGCGCCGAAGTGTTGCGGCCCGAGTCAATGACGGCGCAGAAGTACTCATCCACTGCCTCTTTGAGCGGGTTATCCGGCATATCAAAGTCTTCCTGAGGACTAACCGCAACCGGCACGTCGTGCTCCTGCAACCTCTTGGGCAGATGGTCACGACTGATAGCCTTGATACGGGCCACCATCTCCATCAATTGCAGTTCCTGACCGCTGTTGTTCACATCCACAGATGCCGGTGCCAGCAAGGCCTCGGCATGATTGAACAGCACAGGCACCTGCTTGTGCGCCACATGGTCGGCCACCTGATAGTCGGGGTGCAAATCTGTATACAGCAACCAGCCTTTGAGCAAACGGGTACGACCGCGGATCTGCCTGAAGCGTCCCAGCAATTCCAGTAGCCGCCCCTGCACCACGCTCAGCTCCTGGGTGCAATCGCTGAGGGTATCCTGCAGCATGGTCACCAGCAGGCGGCGCAGCTCACGGATATCCCCGGCAATTTCGCCAAGCTCGGTAAACTCAAACAGCTCCAGGCCGTTAAGCAGTTCCGATACCTGGCTCTGGGCCAGCTCGTTTTCACGGATCTTGGCGTTAATTGAACCCACATAACCGAACTCGTTATTGATCCGGCCCCAGAGCACACGAATGGAGTAACGCAGGCTCTCGGTGAAGCTGAATACGTGTTCGGTCAAGTCCGCCAGATAGGCCTCGGCGGCGCTGTAATCCACGCTGGCGCGCGCCTCACGGTAGTGATTGGCCAAGGTCTTGATGGTGGCCAGGGCCGAACCGACGTTGGCGTTGATCTGGCGGTTACGCTCATCCTTGAGGCCCTCTTCCAGCAGGGCCCTGACATTACGCGACAACCTGAGCGGTTCGTCCGGCTCGGGACGCCAAAGAATACCGTTATCGGTAAGCTTCTTCAGCAGCGCAGGTTCCTGCTGGGTCTCATCCAAGCTACCGGAAAGATAGGCGTCCATCACCAGTTCGGCGTTACGCCCAAGCAGCCTCAGCAGCTTGACCCCGGCCTGATGCAGGTTGCTGCTCATATCAGATCCCTCTGGGTGGCGGTTTCAGCCTGAGCCTCCAGACTAAGGCCCTCGGTTTCATCGATAAAACGGATCACTTCGTAGAGGTAATCCAGCTTGCCGGTGGCGATATAGATCTGTTTTTCCGGATTCGGCCGCACCAGATAACCCAGCTCCTGCAAGCGCTTGAAAACCAGTTTGATCTGGCCATCGACACTGCTTGAGCTGGAGCCGAACAAGCGATACTGGCTCAGCTTGGCCAGTTGCTCGCGAAACGCCGGCGTATCCTCAATGCGGCTCTGCAATTCGGTAAGCCGCACCGCCGCGCCTTCGGTCAGAGGCGCGTCCTGGCCGCTGGCTTCCTGCACCAACACCAACCATTCCACCATGGGGATCAACGCCTGGCAGATATCGCGAAACTGCGCCGAAATCACTTTACGCTCGTCCTCCCCCAACTGCAGATAACCACAGAAGAAGACTTCGCCCTCGGCGGCCTGGGCCACAGTGCGATTGATTTGGTTGAGATAGGCCTCGACTCTGTCACGGGTGGCCGGGCTCTTGAGTGAGCGCCAACCTTCCTCATCCGTGGTGCGGCAGATAAATTCACCCTTGAGCAGGCGCTCAATCAGGGCGCCGGAGCCGACGATAGTGCTTTGCAGTTCGCTCATTACACCGCCTCCCTGGCCAAGCGCTCAGAGAGCTTTTGCGCTATGGGATCGACCTTGGGTTTAACCACCTGCAGTCGCTTGGTCTGCTTATTGATGATGTAGCGGTTGGCAAACAAATTCAGTACCTCGGACTCAGGGTTGGGGAAAGCACCCAACACGCTGATATTGTTGTTTTCACAGGCATCGAAGATCTTCTTCACGTTAGCGTGGTGCAAGGTGCCCAGCTCATCAATCGGCCAGTGCACAGTGACATCCGCCTTGCCCCGCAGCAAGCGGGTAAAGGCCAGCAGGAACTTACAGAGGATCAGATAAGCCATACCATGACTGGATGACTCGTTGAGCTGACGGTCGGTGCGGATCACCAGATCCGAGTTGCCCTCCTTGAGGCGCAGCTCAATCTCCAGCAGCTTGGCGATACCGCCGGTCAGGGCCGAGCGGCCTATGATATCCAGGGCCCGGCGCATGCTGTTGGTATAGTGCTCATCCGGCAGGCCGGTGAAGCCTTCGGCCTTCCAGGCGCGGAACGCCTTGACGAACTGCTCAAGCTCCGGCCAGAACTCCAGTTCGCTGATCCGCGAGCGGATCCTGACCGCAGATTCGGAGACGCCTTCAAGGAACAGCTCCTCCCCGACTTCGCGGGTAATACGGGCACTTTGGGAGGCAATACGGCGGTCGATATCGGCCAAAACATCGTAGAAGGCAGTCAGGTCGACACCGAAGATCCGGCCCTGTTCACGCAGCGCGGTAATCGACTGCGGCACCATCACATTGAGCAGTTGGGCCAGATGCGGCACCAACTTGCGGTAATCCAGCAGGCGAATGCCCTTGTCATTGACTGAGCTGGACTCTTCACGGGCCTTTTCCCAGAACTCGGATAGGCTGGAGCCTGACTTGCTGGCAATCACCTGATCGAAATGATCCACATACTGCCTGACCGAACCCAGCAGATGCTCCCGTTTGAGCAACAGCTCCTCGCCCTGACGCAGACGTTCACCCAGGCTGCCCTGGGGCTCTTCATCGTTGCGCGGCAATTTCAGCTCGGCCAGCTTACGCAGCAAGGCGCGCAACTTGGTGAGGTTTTCCGAGGCCTCTACCTGAGCGGCATCGGACTGGCGCCTTTGTTGCTCCAGTTGCTGGCGGGCATGTTTGACTTCGTTGGCCTTGGTTTTCAATTGCTGATCCAACTCGGAAGCGGCGCGCTTGACTTCGCCCAGGTCGGTCACCAGCTTGGGTTTACGCACCAGCCAGGTATGCTGATACCAGTCGTCATAGCGCAGCACTTCACTGCGGCGCTGCTCGGCAGCGGCAATGGCACCTTCCAGCTCACGGATCTCCCGCTTGAGGGCGAGAATTTTGTCTTCATCCACCCCGCGGGATTTAAGCTCGTTCTTGTACCACTGCTCGCAGGCTTTTTGCTCCTCTTTGGCACGACTGCGACGCTGATTGATGCTCTCCTTGAGCTGCTCCAGATGCTGCTCCAGCGCGCCGACCACTTCCTGCCAGTAGGCATTCTTTTCCATTCTGGCATCCAGTGCCTGCTCTTTGAGTTCCTCCAGCCATTCCAGGTGCTGGTTGCGCAGCTGTTTCATCTCCTGATCCAGCAGCGTCAGGCGTTTACCGGCCTGCGCCTTACGCTCAGCCAACGCCTTGTTAATCTGCTCCTGCACAGTGCGGCGCTCCTCGAACAGACGCCGCAAATCGTCACGCAGATTCTTGTATGCCGTGCGGGCAAAGGTCAGCTCACGGCTCAGTTTATCCAGCGCTTCGTTGGCCTGCACCAGTCGCTCTTCCGCTTCTTCCTGCAGCCCATAGGCGTTTTGCAGCGCATCTTCGGCCTTGGCCAGCTTGGCCCTCAGCTCAGGCTCTGAACTGGCGTATTCGGGGATCTCCAGCGCCTTGAGATCCAATGAGATCCCAAAAAGGCTGTCGCTTTCGGCGCCGACATTCGGGTGCAAGTCGGTGCGGTGCAGCAAGTCGGGATGTACCACCTTACCCAGGTGCTGCTCCCAACCCGGCACTTCTTTTCGCAGGAACTCCAGTAAGGTATGGGACTGGGGGAACAGCATGTGTTTGAGATCGTCCAGATCGCCCTGGCGCTCCGTGACTCTGAGCGCGGCAATTCTGAGTGATTCGCTGGCCTGATCCCTGAGTGAGCGCTGCTTGCGCTCTTCGCTCATCAGCCGCTCCACCTTGGCGTTGGCGGCCTCCTGCTCGGCATCGGCACGGTCGATACGCTCGTCGAACACCGCCAGGCTGAGCTTCTCCTCCTCGGTATAAGTCACGCTGTCGACCTGCAGCTTGAGCTCGGCCGCATTGAGCTTGAGCTGGTACTCCTGCTCCTGGAATTTGGCCTTGCCGTTTTCCTGCTGCTCACGGAATTCGGCATCGAGGCGCGCCAAGTCTTCTCGGGCCACTTCACGCTGCTTGTCGCGGGCCTCGCGTTGCTTATCCAGCTCCTGCTGCAGCTTTTCCAGCTCCTTATTGAGCTGTTCGCCAATCTTGCTGCGACGGGCGTTATAGGCGGCTTCTATGTCCTGGTGCTTCTCTGTCTGCAGCTTGTGTCTTTCGCTGAGGTTCTCAAGATCGCTACGCCACAGCGGCAGCTGTTCCAGATTGGCCTTGGCCTGTTCGATATCGGCATCGAGAAACGCCGCATGCTGGTTTTCGATGGCGTCGAGTTCATACTCCAGCTTGGCGACATCTCCCTTGGCGGCAGACAGCTCCTGGTTAAGCTCGTCGCGCTGCTCTTTCCACTCATCGTCCAATGCCTTGAGACGGAAGTTCAGCTCCCGCGACAGGGTCTGATTTTGCTCCTGACGCTGGGCCTCCAGCACTTCGTCATTGCGATAACCCTTGGCCAGGCTGCCAAGACGCAGTTCGGCCGACAGCAGTTCGTTGAACTCCTGCTCCAGCTTGTCAAATTCGGGACGGATCTGCTCGAACCCGGCGATCAGCTGACTCTCGCGGATCCAGGCCTCGACTCGTTGTGGATTGAGCCTTGATGCCGGCGGGTTAACGCCATCCTCTTCCAAAATGGCGGCGATCATCGACTTGACCGTTTCCATTTTGCCTTCTTTGGAATGCACCGCCTTGGCCAGTTTTTCGATATGGCGCAGTGAATGGTCGGCCTCGCACAGAGAGAACAAACGGGCATAGCTGCGCAGCTCAGTGCGGCTGGTGCCTGTGTTGAGCAAGGTACGGTCATTCTGGATGATGGCGCGAAACTCTCGGGTATTCAAAAGCTTGGTATGGTTCACTCCAGCGCGTTTCATCTCGCGACCCAGTTCGGCCATGGTATGGCACAAAATAGTGTCGCCGTTTTGGGACTTGATATAGTCTTCCAGTTCAAATCCCTTGGCGATAAAGCGATAGTTGACCCCTTTGCCGTCGCCGGCCGAGGCCAGCACCGCCTGATACAGCAAGCCATCACTCTTTTGGTATTCGTAAATGATATAGCTGGATTCTCTGGGCAGATACCAGCGCTCGAAGCTGTCACGGGTCGAAGGCACGACCCGGCTGGGGTATTCACCGTAAAATACAGGCACCAGACGCTGCAACGTGGTCTTGCCCGAGGCGTTGGTACCACAGATATTGGTATGTCCATCGAGCTTCAGCTCCACCACGCCCGGCAGATGGGTGTCGATCAGCACTATTCGAATCAAGCTTGGCATATAAATCCTTATGCAGACAGCAAGCGCCAAAAGGCCAGAGGCACCGGCACTCGCGGCAACAGGCGGGCAAACCGCCTCAATACAGCAAAACCCTTAAATTAATGGAAAGCCCCACCCTTGGCAATTGAAGGGCCGGTAAAGAAAGCGGGATCCGCTGCGGGTTTTAAAGAATATTATTCAGGTTTGAACAGGCCTATCACTTCACCGGTCGCCTTGTCACTGACCTTGTCATCGGTCTGCTGCTCGCGGTAATCACACTCGACGCACTCGACCGTTTCTATGCCGTTCTCCTTGAACAGCACTATGCTGTCCTGAGCCTGACATTTGGGACATTTGGCACCGGCCACAAAGCGTTTCTTGATCCTGTTCATCTTCTGAGTCTGGTTGATAAGCAATGGCATTATTTTGCCATATCTGTGGCTGCCATGGCGCATTTTAAACAGCGTTAGGATAATGTTTGTGCCATTAATCAATAAACCATATAAAAACATATGGTTATAACTAAGATGGATATGTAGCAGATTATTTGGAATTGATCCCAGATAAAGAATGGTATCGCGCAATTCCAATACCATTCCATCAGGAAGTTCGCTTAGCCCAATAATCCGGCATCACTGAGTGGCAAGTCAAACTTGGGGGTGGGGTGGTATCAGGCTAATCTGGCCAGGGTCTCCTGCACCTTGCGCAGCCAATTGCAGTTATCACACTGACATTTGCGCCGTGACAAATGATGCGGGCTCAGGCTGGAATCGACAAAGTCGACCGCTATCAATAACTGCTGCCTCAACTCTTCGAGTGATTTCTGCTCCAGATCCACCAGCTCATCATTCTGGTTCATCCAGATACATTCCATGCCCTGATGACAAAAATTACAGCGCTCATCCACTGGATTATAGAAACCCGCATGGGGACAATGACGCAATTCCATCGACTGTATCACCCTGGGACGGGCATACTCGAACAATGCGATCAGCTCCTGCTTATCTGGCACTGACATAAGGCCTCCAAATCTCTTCTGCCACTGCGGCTTGTTGCAAACAGGTTACTCTGGGGAGGGCGCAATGAAATTGATATAGGTCAAAGTGCCGTCCAAAAGGATACGCTAGGAAGCCTTGTTCTGAGCTGGATCCCAGAGTCACAACTTGCCGCGGTTATCCCTTGCTGTTTTAATGAGCTTCTGCTTGTTGTTATTTTGTATCCTTGCCTCTGCCAATGGAGAAATCGCTTGCAAACACCTGAGCTGCAGCACTTTTATATTTCTGAAGAGCAATCTGTCTATCTGCTCAAGGCCGATGACGCTCGCAAGCACAGAGCCTGGATCCGCCTCTGCCGCCAGCAACTAATCAAGTTGGGCTATGATGACCCGCAACTGATAGGCAAAGGCGCCTATGGTTTTGTGTTCGCCGGACGAAACCGCCATGGCCAGGAACATGTGTTCAAGTTCTCCCGCATCACCCTGCCCCAACAGGTACAGGACAGACTGGAAGAAGAAGCCTTCATGCTGTCTCAGGTCAATCATCCCAATGTGCCACCACTGATAAAGTTCGACAGAGTTGGACGCCAGGGGATCCTGGTGATGGCCAGAGCTCAGGGCCAGGATCTGGATCAGCGCTGTCGTCGGCATGGAGCCTTACCTGTGGCGGAAATCATGAGCATTGCCAGGCAGTTGGCAGATCTGCTGCAATATCTGCGCAGCGGCAGACCCTTGGTTCATGGGGATATCAAACCTTCCAACCTGGTTTATGACCCAGAAGAAGACAAGTTGTCTTTGATTGACTGGGGCTCGGCGGTATTTGCCCAGCGCGATGCCGATAACCGCCCGGTCGGCGGCAATGTGATGGAGCTAATGTCGAGCGATCAACAGCATACCAACGCCCGCATGGGCGATGTTTATTTTATCGGCGATGAGCAACTCTCGGGGGCGCTTTCCAGCCCCAGATTTGATGAACAAGGGGTTGCCGCCACCCTCTATGCTCTGGCGTCCGGCCAGGCCAGCCGCTTCGGTTCCCAAGTAATCCCGCCCACCAGCATAGGTCTGCCGCTAGAACTGGCCAGGATCCTCGAAGGCATGTTGGGCTCAGATCCACTCACCCGTCTCAAGGCCGGCGACTACTTCCTGCGCAGCATGAGATACAGCCAGCATCTTTTACTGCCACCGTTGCCACAGGAGCTGAATGCCGAGATCCCCGTCTGGGTACAGAAACGGGCCCGGGACGTGGAAACAGTCAGCTACAGTTCGCGGAAATCGTTTCTGCGCAGCCATCATCCGGACGCCGATGCCGAGGCTATTCGCGCCGAAGATATTCAGCTGGAGAAGTACTACCGCAACTTCCTCGCCGGCATGGGAGACACAGAGAAGGGCTTTATCGCCGCCGTTGGCCGCCTGGGTCAGTATCCGATTGTGGGCGGTTTGGCGATTCATTGGCAGGAGACAGGCGTCTATATCGACTCCAACCTGGCCCTTTATGATGAAGAGCTCAGGCCGGCATTAATTCAAGCGGTCAACAACATGGTGACTCTGGCCCGGGGAATTCATCGCATAGGTATCTTCAAGGCCTGTTTCTTCAACGCCAAAGATACCCTGCACCTGGAGCGAAGCGCCCCTTCAGAGCCGTTCAAGGCCAAGGCAGATCAGCTGCTGCCCTTTGAGGTGGGCGATGTGCCGACACTCGAAGATCAATCCCGGCTGCACTCCTACTTTGAAGATGGCCGGGATCCGGATGAAAACCTCGAACTGCCTGCGGAAATCATGACTGAACTTGGCTGGCTAAACCAGATACACCACACAGGCTGTATCATTTTCGAAGCCCTGCCAACCCATATGAAGATCCACAGTTACCTTAGACTACTCAACCCGAGAAAACAGGCGCAGTTTCGCGCCTGTCTGGACAGGATCCTCAGTCATGTGGACAAGATCCAAGGTCAAGGGGTCTCGGGGTTTATGAAGCTGCCCTATAAAAATACCCGCAGGTTCGAACACCTGCAGCGCAAGCCGGAGCGCTTCTATCCGAGAAATCCCAAAACCAGCGCTTAGTTGGCGTAAGTTGTCGTCACGCTCAAGCGGTGCTCGCTCTGAAGATACTCTCGAGCCACGGCTTCCAGGGCTTCACCATCCAGTTGCCCCAGTATTTGCTGTCGTTGTTGAAATCCCAGCCAACGGCCCGGCCGAGTCTGGGCCGTTGCTGCCAGATCCAACCAAAAGTCGTTGCTGGCAGGAGCACTTTGCAACCATTGCAGCAAGGGCTGACGCGCCCGCTCCAGCAGTTCAGCATCTATGCCACCCTTGGCCATGACTCTGGCTACGACCGCGGCAAAGCCCTGTTCGGCCGCCTTCAGCTTGGCGGCATCTGTGACAGTAAACAGCCCCAGATAACCGTAACCTGTTGGATGCCAATCGACATAATTAAAGGTATAGGGCGAATATCCGGCGCCGGCTTTTTCCCTGACTTCTTCATTCAACAAAATGTCCATCACCTGTTCGAGTAATATCAGCTCACTGTGACGCCGAACATCCTGCATATCGGTGGTCGGCCACAGCCAGGCCAATGCCGCCGAATTCTCGGCTCCCCGATGGAAAATTTGGCTCTGTGCCGGCACCTTGGGGAATACCAGCCGCTCGAAGGCCGACTCCTTGGCCGGATGCCGCTCGATGGCAGCGAATGTCTCGGCGACCGCTTTTATCCCCTGAGCCTCATCGAAATCTCCCACCAGCGCGATTTCCAGCATTCCCTTATCCAGCGCCGATGCCAATACCTTGGCTATTTCTGCAAAGTCCCGCTGCAACACCTGCTCTTCCCGGCCGTAACCATATCGGGGATCGCCGGGGTGCAGGAGTCCACTCAGACCATCCCAGAAAGCACTATTAGGGTTGGCGTTGCGGCTTTGACTTTCTGCCTTAACTTGCTGCCGAAAGAGGTTGATGGCTTCCTGGCGCCAGCCCGGGGCGGTTAAAAAGGCGGCCTGTAACCCCAGCTGAGTTCTGAGTTCATCGGCATTGGTATTGGTCACGCCGCCAAAGCCTTCAGTACTGACGCCAATATTTGCCGAGATATTCTGCCCGGCAAAGATATCCCCCAGCTGTTGCCAGGAGTGCTGCTCCAGCCCACCGTAAATAAAAGCATTATTGAACAGAGTGCCCAAACCTTCTTGGCGCGGAAATGGCAAATCACCGAATCCCAATGACAAGCTGATAGCCACATTGTTCTGTTCAAATTCGGTGGATTTAAGGTTAAGCAGAGTGCCATTGGCAAAACGTAACTGGCGTATTCCGGTATCGGGATCCCGTTTATCGGCCACTATCTTCCCGGGTTCACCAAAGCTTTGATAAGCAAACTCGCTGGCTTGTTTAGCCTTATAGGGAGTAACCGGCTGCAGCTGACTCTGCTGATATGCCGCCAAGAGTTGTGTTTCTACCGCGGTTGGCGCCTTGGCAGCGGAAAGATAGATACCGGGTTGTCCCTGCCAGAGTTCGGCCAGTGTCTGTTGGATAAGCGCCGGGGTAATTTGCGGCGCCAAGGCCTCAAAAATAGCCAGCTCATCTGCTGGTTCTATCAGTATCATGGCCTCGGCATCCATTGATACCAAAGCCTCGGCCATATTCAGGCTGTGAATGGTGTTACTGCCGGCAAGAGTGAGTTGATATTGCCTATGCTGACGCCTGAGCGCCTGCTGCAACTCTTCGTTGCTGAAGCCATATTGCAGGGTCTGACGTATGGTCTGCTCCAACAGAGCCACAGCTTGCGGCCAGTTGTCTTCCTGGGTCTCCAGAGCCAATTCCACCCTTACCGCTGTGCCAAACTCTTCACCTAACTCAACAGAAGCATGGCTCATACCTTCCTCGGCAAACAGGTGTGGCAGCAACCTCTGATAAAGCATACTCCCCAGCAGCGACTCAAGCATCTGCTGTTGACGCTTTTCAATACTGTCAGGCTTTGGTGTTCTGGGCGTCAGCACCCCAAGAGAGACTTGAGTCGGCAAACTGGGGTCGAAGAAAGTGTCTGCCTGAGGCTGCTTTCTGACTACAGGCGGAGAAAGCTTCACCTGTGCCGGGGCAACCGCCTGAGGGTGCGGCTTCCAATCGGCGAACAACTGCTTGATTTGGGCTTCAGTACGGACAATGTCCAGGTCGCCTACCAGGATCAGCGTTGTCCGCTCCGGAGTATAGAAACGCTGATACAAAGATCGCAGCTTGGCGACATCTGCCGCCTTGATGATATCTGCTTCGCCAATAGGGAAACGCTTTGATAGTAGGTTGGAGGGATACCAGAAACGCAATTGGTTTCGATAATTTTCAAGCTCAGCCGACTGACGTTCTTTAAGCTCGGCCAGCACCACTGCTTTTTCCTGCTCAAGCGCCTTGGGATCCAGAGTGAGCCTGTCGGCAATTTCCCGCATCAACATCAGCCCGGTATCCAGCTTTAGCTCATTCCCTTGAGTGATGTTGAACTTATAGACTGTCTGGGTAAATTCAGTCACGGCATTGGTATCGGCCCCAAAACTCAAACCAAGACGCTGCAACCTTGGGATCATATCCCCTTCCGGGATAGCGACGGAGCCTTTAAATGCCATATGCTCCAGCAGGTGCATTAGCCCCTGCTCATTTTCCGCCTCATTCAGTGAGCCGGAAGCGATCCGCATCCGCATCACTATGGCATTCGACGGAGTCTTGTTATCCACCAATTGATATTTAAGACCGTTATCCAGTTGGCCCTGGTGTACGCGGGGGCTAAGGCTTAGCCCATCGGCCTTGGCAATGAAACAGAGCAGCAGCAATAAACCGCCGAGCCAGACTCTGAGAAACAGAATTTTTGGCATAACCAATTCCCTAAAAAAAACAGAGGCTCGGTGCAAAATGGGCCCGAACCTCTGGAACATGAAAGATGCCAATATAAGGTAATAAAATAATTATGTCACATAATCAATACCTTACGACGTACTAAATCGGCGAGCCCGGTGGCATTTCCGCAGGTTTATTGATCGCTCTAACCCCGGCTTGTTTCAGTGCCTGCTCAAGCACAGCTTGCAGTTGTCCATAGTGAGCCGCCTTGTAACCTGAACTTCTTTTTTCCTTTCTGGGCAACTGCTTAAGCAGATAATCCAGCTTCATTCTCAATATGGCTTTAACTTCCGGACTACTGGCGTCACTCTCGAAACTCTGCAACATGCCATCCAAAACCACAGCATTGACCCGCATCGCAATACTGGTCTGATCTCCCGAAGGCAGAGATTTCAGCAGTGTCTTAGCCAGCAATCTATCCAGCAAATCCTCTACCGACAGCTGCTCTGTGTCCCTGGTAAAGGCCTGATCCACTCGGTTGAGCCGCTCAGGGTTCAACAGCGTCGACACTGTATGGCGACTGAGCACTTCTGCCATGCTCAGCTGATCCACGGCAACCCCCAGAGATGAGGCAAAACTCTCGCGGCTGCGGTAATAGTTACCGGCCTTGGGCACCAGTTGCTCCAGAAGCTCAGTTGGCAGATACAGTTCTCTGGGATCCAGAGTCGCCAGCACAGTCTCCAATGCCCGCTTCTGCAATTCCGGCGCAATATAATGCCAACTACCGCTATTGGCATCTGCCAGGTAATTGTAGTCAATGCCGCCGACAAACTTGGCCGCGGCGCTGATCTGATAACGATTCAACAGATAGATGGGCACAAGGGCATCACTGAGTTCGCCCAAGGGTTGCTCCGGCAACAGCGCCTTGGCGGAGAATGTCTCAAGCGCCTGGCGCCTGACCAGCTGCATTCTGGCCAACTCCTTGACCGGATCCTCGCCTCTGTCCCAAAGACTGGCATAAGCATGGGCGGCTGAAGCCGCTCGCGAGTCACCCTCGCCTATGTATCTCAGCCCCTGTTGCTGCACCTCTTTGAGCAGCGATTTGAGCGCGGCCTGGGTTTGGGCCTCATCACCAAAGTCACCATAACCGTACTTGATGGCAAACTTATCCCAGGCGCCCAAGCCTTCGGCGTAAGGCTGGCTGATGTCCACCCGTTTGCCGTCGAGGCGCACATAGGGATGGGGGTAATCCATCACAGAGGCGTTGTTATTGGTGGAAGCGGCAAAGTTATGATCCAGTCCCAGGGTGTGACCGATTTCATGAGCCGATAACTGGCGAATACGCGCCAGAGATAAGGCCATGGCGGCTGCATCGGCCGCTTGTCTGTCTTCCCACCCGGCAGTGAGACCACGGGCAATCAGGTGATCCTGACGCACCCGCAGACTCCCCAGAGTGACCTGGCCCTTGATGATTTCACCGCTGCGGGGATCTGTCACCGCCGCGCCGTAGGACCAGCCACGACTGGCCCTGTGTACCCACTGGATCACGTTGTAGCGCACATCCTGAGGGTCGGCACCTTCCGGCAATAGCTCCAACTTGAAACCATTTATAAACCCCGCCTCATTAAAAGCCTGCTCCCACCAGCGACCGCCTTCGAGCAAGGCACCACGAATCGGCTCTGGTACACCGGGATCCAGATAATAGGTAATGGGTTCAACCACTTCGCTTGGCTCGGGGCCGGGATTGACCTTCTGCAGCCGGTGGCGCAGCAAGAAGCGCTGGTTGATATCCTGATCTATGGCGGTGGCATAATCCTTGTACTCATCAGACAGATAACCACTCATGGGATGATAACGGCGCGCCTGATAACCCGGCTCGGGCAAGGCGATAAAGGAGTAGCGTAGTCTCAGAGACAGTGCCTGACCATCCGGAGTCACCTCGGCGACTCTGGCGCCGGCCTTATCACTGGCAAAGGTCAGCTGCACATCCACATCCGAATTACGCTCGAACGACTTGACCGAGGTTGGCAACACCACTGAGCGGCTGGTGTCCAGACGATAATGCCCTTGGCCCCTGGCCGCCAACTGTTGGCTGATGCCGTGCAGGTCCTGCAACATCAAGTCATTGACCGGCACAAGCAGACGTTTTCCCGGCAGGAGTTTTCCGCGCCAGAGCACAGATTCGGCAAAAGCTTCATGCACGGCTCTTTGCTCGGCTTGGTCATCGGTATCGGCGCGAAAACGGGTGTTGAGCTGTTTGAGCAGAATATAGGGCCCCTGGCGTTCAAATTGCACCATGCGGGTATATCCCAGTTGCCCCCGGTCGAGCCCTATGTCGTTAGAGCCAACGCCGTGGGGCAAGCTGGAGAGCAGCAACATAGGCTGGTTGAGTCTGCTCGGTTCCAGATACAGCTGCCCGGCCTTGGCATCATAAAAGAGATTGATAAAACCTTCGGCCTGAGTGCTTTCGCTGATGACGTCGGCGGCCTCCCTCTCCTGTGCCGCCTGCGCCAATCCGGGTACCGCGATCAGCGCCAACAACAAGGTCCAACTTTGAGGTTTCATCCCATCTCCTGATTGTTATCTGTAAGTTGCCATTCAAGTTAAGGGATTGGCCGGTTTATCTCAAGTCCTGCCCACCCATTCACTCAAGGTATCAAAGAGTTCATTGAGCATAATGGGCTTGGTGATATGAGCGTTCATTCCCGCCGCCAGACTCTTCTCACGATCGCCAGACATGGCATGGGCCGTCATGGCGATAATCGGCAGCGTCTCCCTGTCGTATTTTTTGCGCAATTCCCGGGTCGCCGTCAGACCATCCATCACAGGCATCTGAATATCCATCAATACCGCGTCATATTGACGCTGCTCCACCATCTCAAGGGCAATCTGGCCATTGTCGGCCAAATCTACCTCATAGCCGGCGCTGCGCAGCAGTTCGGAGGCTACCTGCTGGTTAATCAGATTATCTTCCACCAGCAGCACCAAGCCTTTGTGACCACCACTCTGATTGTCAGTAATTTCAGCCACAGTCGCCGGGTGAGGTTTCTCGGCAAAGGCTGAGATTATCTCATCAAACAGAGTCGAGGCCTTGAAGGGTTTTTGCAACAGCGCAAACACATTGGCATCTTCCACTTCCTGGGCCAATGGACCGGCGGCATAGGCCGTCATCATAATCACCACGGGGCGCTTGCTTATTCTGCCATCGGCCACCATTTCATCCAGGGTACGGATCACCTCGCGGCCATCCATTTCCGGCATCATCCAGTCGATTAGCAGTAGGTCGGTTTCCTGTTTTTCCAGCTTATAAAGGGCTTCGGCACCGCTGGCAGCCGTGTCCACCTCGAAGTGGAAGTCGCGCATCAGGGTCGAATATATCTGTAGCGCCGTGGGGTTATCGTCCACCACCAGCGCCCGCAGGCTGTTGAGCTGTTCCGGCATCACCAGAGGTTCAATCTTGGCCTCTTCGGCGATCTCAAAGCTAATGGTAAAGCTGAATACACTGCCGACACCCGGCTCACTCTGCACCTGCATCTTGCCGCCCATCATGGACACCAGATGCTTACTGATGGACAAGCCAAGGCCTGTGCCGCCATATTTACGGGTGGTGGAGCCATCTGCCTGGGCAAAGGCATCAAACAGTATCTCCTGCTGCTCCTTGCTGATCCCTATGCCAGTGTCCCGAACCCAGAATTTGAGGGTGATGCGATGATCGCGTTCGCCGACATCTTCACAACCGAGTTCAATCTCCCCTTCGGAGGTAAACTTAACCGCATTGGACAGCAGATTCACCAGCACCTGACCAAGACGCAAAGGATCGCCCTTGAGCATAAGCCCGGCGGTCACAGGGGCATACAGCAACAGCTCGACTCCTTTCTCCTGCGCCTTGAGCGAGTTGATATCCAGGGCGTGCTCCAACACCTTATCCAACGGGAAGGAGACCCGCTCCAGCTCCAGCTTTCCGGCTTCAATCTTTGAGAAGTCGAGAATGTCATTGATGATCCGCAGCAATGATTGGGCCGAGAAACCAGCCTTCTCCAGATAATCTTTCTGCTGCGCCGTCAGGTTGGTGCGCTGCGCCAGTTGCAGCATACCTATGATGGCATTCATCGGCGTGCGGATCTCATGACTCATATTGGCCAGGAATTCACTCTTGTAAAGATTGGCCAGTTCCGCATCTTTCTTGGCCTCCAGCAAGGCCACTTCGTTGCTCTTGCTGCGGGTAATGTCCTTGTGGGTACCCAGCATACGCCTGGGCTCATTGTTGGTGGTAAATTCCACCACCCGACCACGGGACAGCACCCAGTGATACTGACCACTCTTGCCGCGCATTCGGAACTCTATCTCATAGGCGCCTATGGGATCGGCTAGATACTGCTCGCGATACTCTTCAACCCGGATCCTGTCGTCCGGATGGATCAGCTCGTCTATGGTCGACAGCAACGCCGGAAACTCATTGGTCTTGTAGCCCAGCATGGTGTAGTAGGCAGGATTGCAGATGATCTGCTCCGAATCCAGATACCAGTCCCACAGGCCATCTTCCACCGCGTCCATCGCCAGGTGATAACGTTCTTCCGACAATCGCAACTGCTCGGCTGCTTCATATTCGCGGGTCACATCACGCCAAACTGCAATCAAGCCCAGCATCTCACCGCGGCGGTTATAAAACGGCAGCTTGAGGGTATCGAGCAGCACAGGCTTGCCCGCCAGTTCAACCTTTTCCTGATAGCGCAGTGGCGCCCTGTCCTTGAGCACCTGTTCATCCTCGGCGCGAATTCTGGCGGCCTGCTCCGGGGTGGTCAAAGTGTCTGAATTCAGGCCGATCATCTCGGCCTCGGTATAGCCAAGTACCCGCTCGGCCGACTTGTTGCAGCCGAGGTACTTACCTTCTTTATCTTTGAAGACAATGGCCTCAGGAATGGAGTCCAGCAAAGAGCGCAGCAGGGCGTATTCCCGCTCCCGCTTTTCTGTGGTTTCCTTCAGCCGTTCGGTGCGCCGGGCCACCAGTTTATCCAGACGCTTGTTCTGCTCTGCCAGGTGACGGGTATATTGCTGGTTTTCTTCAAAAATGCGGCTGACCAACTGGAACCAGGGCTCCCAGCCCTGGGTAATCTTCGCCGGCGGCCGGATCGGCTCACGGGAACAGTCTTCCAGGTGTGACAGCAGGCGCGAGGCCGGACTGACGAAAGAGCGGCGAGTCTGCCAGTGCACTATGGTCACCAGTACGGACAGCGCCAGTACCACCAAAATAAAGCTCAGCTGCAGCTTCTCAAACGAGTCCAGAAACAGATCATCGACATCCTGCAGATAAAGCAGGCGCCAGGGGGCGTTGTGCAGCGCCACCGAGTGGATGTAATAGCCATTGCGGATCATCCCTTCATGGGCATCGAACAGTTCAGACTCAGGCAGAGAATGCAGCTCGGATGGGATCCGCTGACTGATGTGGTAGACCCGGTTGATGCTGGAGGTATCAAAATCGCTGTGGGAGAGAATATTATTGCCCTGATCCAGCAAAATCACAGTGCCCGGCATCTTGAAATAGAGACGTATCTGTTTGGCGAGCGATGCCAGTGTCATATCCAGATTGATAGAACCGATAAACTCATCTTCGAGATAGATGGGCACCCCAAGGGTAGTCAACAGACCATTGCCGGCCGAGTCCACATAGGCCTCACTCCAGAACACACTGCGCTGGGGGTTCATCGCCGGTGTCGCCAGTTGAAACTGTTTCTTATTCAGCAGTTCATCGCGAAAACGCTGCTCATCCGAAGGCCAGGGGTAGTAAGACATCATCCGCCGCTTGGACAGATAATAGATGGCCGAAGCCTTGGGCGCGGCCTCCTTGGCGACCGGGAACGACAACGACAGCTCAAACAGCATCTCCAGTTCCTGATAGAACTTGTCGCTACGGCCATCGAGACTACCTGAGCCGGTTATCCGCCCCATGTTGGTGAATGGCTCACCACTCCTGGCGTAATTGGGCTCCAGGGTAAAAAACTGACCACTTTCGTTGAATTTTTCGTACTGGGGCAGCCTGTCCTTGCGTACCTGTTCGGCCAGGCGCAAGTGGTCCACGGCCACATTACGCAGGCTCTTGACCGCACGGATACTGGATTCCAGCAACAGGTCAATCTGCATCACATGGCGGTCGACCTGTTCTTCCCTGAGCTCCATCTGTTGGGTCTTCTGGCGCTCAAAAAACACCCAAGCCGTGAGCAACGCCAGTACAATCACCCCCATATAGGTGTAAAACACTGCACGGTTGTAATTTTTCTGGATCGGAGATTTCAGCTGCAGATCCGGCTCACTCAATTTCATCCATTACCCTTGCATCACGGCCCATCCCCAAGCGGTGGGGAAGAAAGATATCATATACTTAATTTGGCTGCATATGCAGTACCCCGCACAAAGCAAAGGCCCCGATATGGGGCCTTTTTCAGTAGCCGGGTTTATCAGAGCTGCTCTTCGGCAAATTCCGCCAACCGTGAGCGCACAACACCGTTGAGATAAATGTTGGCACTGCCTTCAAAATTTTTAAAGCGTTCAACCATATAGGTTAAACCCGAGGTAACGGCGGTTAGATAGTTGGAGTCTATCTGCGCCAGGTTGCCACAGCAGATAAGCTTGGTACCTTCTCCCATACGGGTGATCATGGTTTTCAGCTGTGAGGCGGTCAGGTTTTGACACTCATCCAGCAATACCACTGAGTTCTGAATCGACCGCCCACGCATGAAGTTGATCGATTTAAATTGGATATTGGCCTTTTCCATTATGTAGTTAAGTGAACCGCTGGGGTTAACATCATGCTTGTGTAACACCTCCAGAGTATCGGTAATTGCCGCCAGCCAGGGCGCCATTTTCTCCTCTTCCGTGCCCGGCAGGAAGCCTATCGACTCGGCAATTTCCGGGGTATTACGGGTGACTATCACCTTGTCGTAGAGATTACGTTCCACCACCAGCTCCAGTGCCGCCGCCATCGCCAGCAAGGTCTTACCGCACCCTGCGGGGCCAGTGAGAATAACCAGATCGATATCAGGATCCATCAAGGCCTGCAGCGCCATGCCCTGATAGATGTTCTTCGGCCTCACGCCCCAGGCCTCCATATTCATCAGGCGATCGCGACCGAGATCCAGCACATTGAGACTGGTTTCACTGCGGCCGACCACCCGGCCACAAAACTCGGACTCATCGTCCAGTAGATATTGGTTGATATAAAACAGATCGTCACCCAGGTCCTTGAGCGGCACATCATGCACAGTATGACGGCCATGACGCTCGGTGGCCACCTTGTGCAAATGCTCCCAGAAGTTGCCTTCAAATTGATGAAAACCCTTGGACAGAAAACGTATGTCATCGATCAGTTGATCTGTGCGGTAGTCCTCTACCAGGAGTATCCCGGCGCCCTTGGCCTTGAGACGCATATTAATGTCTTTGGTGACCAGCACCACGGTACGGGGCTCGTATTGATTTTGTAGATGCAGGGCTGTGTTGATAATGCGGTTGTCGTTGTTGTCGCCGGGCAGCGAGCCTATGGTGAATTCAATCTGATGGTCGGGGAAGATAGCCAGAGTACCTGTGGCATCTGTATGCCCTTCGCGGCTTGGAAGGGGAACCCCTTTGATTATCTGTTCCGGAGTGGTCTTGCCGCCGAGGATATCTTCCAGCGCCCGAATGGCGACCCTGGCATCGCGGCTGACATCCCGCTTTCTGTCTTTTATCTGGTCCAATTCCTCCAGTACCGTCATTGGGACCACAACATCATGTTCTTTAAAGGAGTATATCGCTAAGGGTTCATGTAATAACACATTGGTATCAAGTACAAACAACTTTCTGTCGTCTTGTTCCATGGCGCCTCCATTTGCGTCAATGAGCTACTCACAGCTTTGTTGTCATGGGCCAGCGCAGGCCTGGGTTGGGGTATATGGCACTCCTGTTTCTAACTGATTACGGGCAGGTTTCACCACTGTGACATGGCTTAAACTAATACTGGCACCTTTAGCAACGGATGACAAATACCCTTTGCAGTCTCTTTAATAGTCACTGCGCGGTATCCGTTTTTGAGTGTAGGATGCTAAAGATGACGATTGGATGACAAGCGGACGAAAAGGCCCGCGGGGCAGGATTGGTATTATACTCGGATTGGTATAACATACGCGCCCTTTGTGAATCCGCCCGGAGATGAGAGTTAAAGATGCCCTTCGCCTTAGGTCAACGCTGGATCAGTGATACCGAATCAGAGCTTGGTTTGGGTACAGTAGTACAACTGGAAGGCCGCATGGTCTCACTGCTGTTCCCCGCCACCGGAGAGAACCGCATGTTCTCCCGCAACGACGCCCCGTTAACCCGGGTGATTTATAACCCAGGTGATCAGGTCAAGAGCCATGAAGACTGGACACTGACCATCAACTCTTTGGATGAAAAAGACGGGTTGGTGATCTACAGCGGCATTCACAGTGAAACCGGTGAAGAAGTGCAGCTCCGGGAAACTCTGCTGGATCACAATATTCGTTTCAACAAGCCGCAGGACAGACTCTTTGCCGGCCAGATAGACAGACTGGACAGATTCGGGGTGCGCTACGCCGCCCAGCAACTGCGCCACAATCTGGCCACCTCAGATCTGCTGGGGCTGCAGGGTCCCAGAGTTGGCCTTATTCCGCATCAGCTGTGGATTGCCCATGAAGTCGGGCGCCGCTACGCGCCACGGGTACTGCTGGCCGATGAAGTGGGCCTGGGCAAGACCATAGAAGCTGGTCTCATCATTCACCAGCAATTGATGACAGGCCGCGCCGAGCGGGTACTTGTGATAGTTCCCGATACCCTGCGCCACCAATGGCTGGTGGAGATGCTGCGCCGCTTTAACCTGCGGTTTGCCGTATTCGATGAAGACCGCTGCATCGAGGCTTTTGCCGACCACGACAACCCCTTCTACACAGAACAGTTGGTGATCTGCTCGCTGGAATTGCTGCGCAAGAAGCGCCGTCTCGATCAGGCGCTGGATGCCGACTGGGATCTTATGGTGGTCGACGAGGCCCATCACCTGGAGTGGACCGAAGAAGCTCCGAGCCGCGCCTATCAGGTGGTAGAAGCTCTGGCAGAAGTGGTGCCCGGCGTACTGCTGCTGACCGCGACCCCGGATCAACTGGGCCATGAGAGCCACTTTGCCCGACTGCGACTGCTGGATCCGGACCGTTTCTACGACTATCAAGCCTTTATCAAAGAGGAACAAGGCTACAAAGAGGTGGCCCTCGCCGCCGAGGCGCTGGCCAGTGGCAACAAGCTGCCCGACAATGCCATCAACAGCCTGACCGAGCTCTTGTCGGAAAAGGATATCGCCCCCGCTATTCGCCTGATCCAGGCTGACGGCGTCGATGCCGAGCAGCAGCAAGCCGCCCGTGACGAACTGCTGCAGGAGCTGCTCGACAGACACGGTACGGGTCGAGTGCTGTACCGTAATAGCCGCGCCTCGGTCAAAGGTTTCCCGAAACGCATTTTCAACGCCTATCCACAGGCCATGCCGGAGCAGTACCTCACTGCGGCCCGAGTCAGTGCCATGATGAATGGTCACCGCACCTTGGAAATGAAGGCCGCCTACGCGCTGGCGCCGGAAAAAATGTATCAGGAGTTTGATGAAAACTCCGCTGCCTGGTGGAAGTTCGACCCCAGGGTCGACTGGCTCATAGATTTCCTCAAGCAAAACCGCAGCAAGAAAGTGCTGATTATCGCCAGCCAGGCCGCCACCGCGCTGAGTCTGGAAGAAGCGCTGCGTACCCGTGAAGGGATCCTCGCCACTGTGTTCCATGAGGGCATGTCCATCATAGAGCGTGACAAGGCCGGTGCCTTCTTCGCCCAGGAAGAAGGTGGTGCCCAGGCGCTGATCTGCTCGGAAATCGGTTCCGAAGGGCGTAACTTCCAGTTCGCCAGCCAGTTGGTGTTGTTCGATCTGCCGCTGAACCCGGATCTGCTGGAGCAGCGCATAGGTCGCCTGGATCGCATAGGTCAGAACCATGATGTAGAGATCCACCTGCCCTTCCTCACCGACACAGCGCAGGAGCGTCTGTTGGCCTGGTACCACGAGGGCCTCAATGCCTTCGAACTCACCTGCCCCGGTGGCCATATTCTGTTTAAGGAGTTTGGCGCCCAGTTGCTGCCACTGCTGGTGGAAGAAAACGAAGAAGAGATGAACAAGCTGCTGCGCGACACCCGCAGCCGTTATAAAGAGCTCAAGCAGGCGATGGAGCAGGGCCGCGACAAGCTGCTGGAACTCAACTCCCACGGCGGCGACAGGTCATTGGCCCTAGCCGAGAGACTGGCGCAGATGGATAACGACACCCAGCTTATCGGCTCAGTGATCCGTCTGTGGGACATCATAGGTCTGGATCAGGACGACAGAGGCGAAAACACCATAGTACTGCGCCCGAGTGAGCACATGATGTTTCCCACTTACCCCGGTCTGCCGGAAGATGGTATTACCGTGACTTTCGACCGGGAAACCGCCCTGTCCCGCGACGATATAGCCCTGATAACCCAGGAGCATCCGCTGGTGCAAACCGGTCTGGATCTGATCACAGGTTCAGAGACTGGCACCACAAGTGTTGCCATCCTCAAGAACAAGGCGTTGCCGGCAGGAACTGTGTTCCTGGAACTTATCTACCTGGCACAGGCCTCGGCACCCAAGTCCAGCCAGCTGTATCGCTATCTGCCGCCGACACCGCTGCGCATTCTGTTGGATAAAGACGGCAACAATCTGTCTAACAAGGTGAGTTACGAGCATTTTGATCGCCAGCTCAGTGCGGTTAACCGCCATATCGCCAGCAAGCTGGTCAATGCCTCGCAGGCGATACTGCATCCTTTGCTGGCCAAGGGCGAAACCCACGCTATGGAGGCCATGTCCAACCTGCAGGCCGAAGCCCAGCAGCAGATGGAGCGTCAATTGGGCGCCGAGCTGCAACGTCTGGAAGCCCTCAAGGCGGTGAACCCCAATATCCGCGATGCTGAGCTTGAGTATCTGCAAAATCAGATAACCGAACTGCGCGGCTATTTGGATCAATGCCAGCTGCAGCTCGATGCCGTGCGCCTGGTGCTGGTCAGCCACGCCTGATAATCCACTCAAGTATCATCCCCCAAGACCCGCTGCCGGCGGGTCTTGCTTTTTATGCTTAAGTTCAGCAACCCTGATGCACCACGCCTTTAAGCTTTGGTTCGGCGCGCAAACTTTTTTAACTACGGCTACTAGAGCACAAATTTGCAGCTTATAATTTTGGCATTGAGCCAATAAAGGCTGCAGATCATGCTATTCCAACCAAAACAAGTTTAAGGAGTTCCCTTGGCGCTGATACCCAGAACTATGGCTATACTGTGCTTTTTGCCTTTGGTGGCACTGGCAGCCGACGAGCCAGTCAACAAAGACATGGTCAACCAGGCGCAGGCTCAACCAGAGCCAGCGACTCAAACGCCTGAAACAGCCTCCATGAAGCCCAGAGACAATCGCCGGGCGTTGGAGCATGTCGCCGCCTCAGAACTGCAACAGATACAAGTGGATGGCGAGGAACAAGCCGTTCTGGTGCGACCCTGGAGTGGCCCGAAACAATTGGGCGCAGCGCTGTTACTGCCGCCACCCGGCACCCACGCCGATGCTCCCGGACTCAACGCCTTCTTGCGCCGCAGCATCAATCCCGCAGGCTGGGCCAGTATCAGCATCACACCACCACCCTTTCCGGAGCAGCCCAACTTCACCACAGAAGCGCAGGAAATAAGCAAGGCCGGCGATGGCAAAATGCCGGGAAAACGCAACCAGGCAACGAGCCGCCGAGAGGCGGAGGAATGGCAGAAACTCAGGAAACAGCAACAGAGCTTTATCCAACAGAGTCTGGCGCAATTGGACACCTTGGGAGCCCCCTTTCCAGGCAAGCGCTTACTGATAGCCCAGGATCAGTGCGCCGCCTTGGTAATTGAGTTATTGGCGGCGCAGGAGTTGGCCAAACCGGACTTGCTGGTGGTAATCAATCCCTACCTCGATGATCCCTATGCCAATTTAGCCCTGCCAAAGCAGCTGGCCGAACTGGATCTGGCGGTACTCGATATCCAATCCCCCGACGGTCACCAGGCCTCGCAGGCGACGGTAAAAAGTCGTAAATCGCTGGCAATGAGCCAGCCGGACAATCAATACCGGCAGCGGTTACTGGCGCTGGATCTGCGCCAGGATGTTGCCTTTGAAAACACCTTGATGATGATAGATGGCATGGCCAGAAAGGTGCTGAAACAAGCGCCGCCAAACGAAAAAACAGCCACTGAAGCCCATCAGTGACCGCCTAATTGCAGAAGTTGCTGCCAAAACCGGCCGGCAGACCAAGCTTTCCGTAGAACAAATGTCGGCAGTGCGATTACTCTTTCTTGCCGCCATTGGAGAACATCAACGCCAGGGAGATGAGTACCACAGTGCCTCCCATGAACAGCAAATCCAGTGCCGAGCTGGGCTTGATATCGGCAAAGAAGGAAAACACCTTGATGATCAGCATCATCAATATCACTTTGCCCAACTTGCTCTTGAGTGCATCTATGCTGGAGATGATCAGTATCTTCCCACCGGTATCCGAGTTACTGGCCGGTTCCAGGTTGCGGATAAAGAGTTCATAGAGGCCGAAAGCAAAGATCAGCAGCACAGCCCCGAGCAGGAAGGTATCCAGTATCTCCACCAGTACCATCACAAGATCGTTGCGCACATCATAGCTACCACTGAGCAGGTACTCCCACAACAGGGCAAACATATGTAGCACGTCCTTGACTCCCATGACAAAGGTGACCAAGGCCGCCAACACACAGGAGAAGACTCCAACCATGACAGACAAGCGACTGCCCCACAGCAAGCGTTCAAAAAAAATCCGCATCCCAATTTCCATCTAAAAATAAAGTGACGGATTTTCAGGCGCTTCTATCATATAGGTCAAGTTAATATTTATTTAGCCGTGAAGGGTATCTCACCAGTTTCGCCGCGGTTCAAAGGCCCGCTCGGGATCCTTGCCCTGCCGCACGGCAGCAATGGCTCTGTTACGCCCCAAAAGCAGACGCACCTGACTCCAGGACTCTCGCGCCAGCAGGCGCCGACGGGAACCATTCCAGCTGCGGTTGATACTCAGTTTGATCGCCGCCAGTGCATCGGGAGAGCGCTCATTGAGCTCAGCTGCCAGTTGTTGTGCCCGGGCCAGAGGATCACTGCTGCACTCGGTCACCAACCCAAGTTCCAACGCCTTGCAAGCGGGGATTAATTCCGCCGTCATACTGAGTTTCAATGCCTGATCTTTGGTCAGAATTTCCCGCAAACTCACCAAGCCGCCCATGTCGGGCACCAAGCCCCATTTGGCTTCCATAATAGACAATTCGGCGTCATTGGCGGCAATCCGAAAATCGGCGCCGAGCGCAATTTGCAAGCCACCGCCATAACAGCGACCATCCAAGACGGCAATCACAGGAACCGGCAGCTCACGCCAGGCGACAGACACCTGTTGCGCCAGATTGGCATTGCCCGGTAACCACTTGAACAACAGCTTCAGCGCTTGCCAGGGAGAGTTAGCCACACTCTTGATATCCAAGCCGGAGCTGAATTGGCCACCCTCACCTCTGAGGATCACCGCCCGCAAATGCCGTTGACGGCGCAAGTGACGCGCCATCGCCTTGAGCTCGCTGAACATAGTGTAATTAATAGCATTGAGCCTATCCGGCCGGTTCAAGCTAACGATAGCCAGCTGTTGCTGCCATTCCAGGCTAAGAGTCTGCCACTGCATCTGCAGGTCCTTGAAAGTTGAAGTTATGTTAACGGTATCACCATCAAACAGGTCAGGCCAGATCAAAAATCGCTCTATTTCAATATCACAGCACAGTTTAAATTTTGGCTTGCGTCAATAAACTGACATTGGTTTTGACTTAGTGGCGACAAGTGTTCACAATATCGACCCTCAACAGACAAGCCATTGCACTAAATAAGATTTTATCCTGCCAAATATGAGAAATGGACATAAAGTCCGTATCCGCCGGTATATTGCTATCGGCCCTGTCCTCTCTGATACAGCGGCATAGTCAGAGGATAATCACAAAAAATGCCGCTGTAGGTGTTATCTTCAAGTAATGCGGTAGAACAGGAAATCTCTATGGCGATTCCGGTACTCATATGCGACGACTCTGCACTGGCGCGAAAGCAGATGGCCCGTACCCTTCCCAAAGAATGGGAAGTCGACATCAACTTTGCCGCCAATGGCGCCGAAGGACTTGAGGCTATCCGCGCCGGCAAGGGTGAGATTGTCTTTTTGGACCTCAACATGCCGGTCATGGACGGCTATGAAGTGTTGCAAGCCATTCAACAACAAGATCTGCCGGCCATGGTGATAGTCGTCTCTGGTGATATCCAAATTAAAGCCCATCAAAGAGTCAAAGCCTTGGGCGCGCTGGATTTTATTCAAAAGCCCGTCAGTGCTGATGCCATTCGCAACATACTACAGGAATATGGCATTTTGCAGTTGGCCGAAGGCGGCGACGGCAACGAAGAGCCAATGATCCAAGTGGATATGCGCGATGCCTGCCAGGAAGTTGCCAACATTGCCATGGGACGCGCCGCCGATCTGCTGGCCAAGTTGCTGGATGTATTTGTGCTCTTGCCCATTCCCAACGTCAATGTGCTGGAGGTCAGTGAGTTGACCATGGCACTCAAGGCCACAGAGCAAAGCCCCAAGATATCGGCGCTGTGTCAGGGTTTTATCGGTGCCGGCATTGCCGGTGAAGCGCTATTGCTGTTTCACGACTCCAGCTTCAAGGATATGGCCAAGTTAATGGGCCTGTCGGATCCCGAAGACACCAACACGGAAATCGAGGTGATGATAGATACCGCCAATGTGCTGATCGGCGCCTTCCTCAGCGGCATCTCGGAGCAGCTGGATATGCAATTCAGCCAGGCGCACCCTGTGGTGCTCGGACGGCATTGTACAGTGAACGATCTGATCCACGATAACTCAGATCGCTGGCAGCGCACGCTGGCGATGGAGATCAATTATCGCATCGAAGATCACAATGTGCAGTGTGATCTACTGCTGCTCTTTACCGAAGACTCCTTGCCGACGCTGAATTTCAAGCTCGGCTATCTGATGAACTGACAAAACAGGTTTGCCATGGCAAAGGATTTGAATGCAATAAATGAACTGCACTGGCTAATCGACATGGTGCAAACCATAGAGGTTGGCCTGGTGGTACTGGACCGAAATTACAATATTCAGCTGTGGAATGGCTTTATGGAAAACCACAGTGGCGTCTCTCCCAACGATATTAAGGGCACCAACCTGTTTGAACGTTTTCCGGATCTGCCGGCCAGTTGGCTCAAGCAGAAGATGGAATCTGTGTTTCTGCTGAAAAACCGCGCCTTCATCAGCTGGGAGCAGAGGCCCTATGTATTCAAATTCAAGAACTACCGACCCATCACAGGCCGCGCCGAATTCATGTTCCAGAATGTCACCCTGCTGCCACTGGCCTCTCTCACCGGGCAGATCTCCCATATCAGCATCATCATCTATGATGTGACGGATATCGCCATCAATAAGCTGCAACTCAAAAGCGCCAACGAGCGCCTGGAACACCTGAGTCAAACCGATGGCCTGACCCAACTGCACAATCGTAGACACTGGCAATTTTGCATGCAGCGGGAGTTTGATCGTCACACCCGCTATGGCGAGCCAGCCAGCCTGGTGATGTTCGATATAGATCACTTTAAACGGATTAACGACAGCCTGGGGCATATCGCCGGAGACAGAGTTATTCAGCATCTATCCCATATTCTCAGCCAAAACCTCAGGGAAACCGACTGCGCCGGGCGCTATGGCGGCGAAGAATTTGCCGTAGTCTTATCCCACACCAGCGCCGAAGATGCTCGCTCCTTTGCCGAGCGGCTACGCATTCAGATAGAAAGTAGCCGCTTCAGCTTCAATGGTCAGCCGGTGCCTTTTACTATCAGTTTGGGGATCTGCGATCTGAGTGACGAGGTGGAAAACAGCGATCAATGGCTGGCCAATGCCGATCAGGCCCTATATCAGGCCAAGGTTTCCGGCCGCAACTGCGTCAGTATTTTCAGCGATTGATTTGCGGGGAATACGGCCAATAAAAAACCACTCTAAGAGTGGTTTTTTATTGGCTGGCTGTGCAACCGGGTTAGGAGATGCGCTCTACCGAGCCACCAAGGCCCTTGAACTTATCTTCGATATGCTCATAGCCTCTATCCAGATGATAGATACGGTCCACTACTGTGGTGCCTTCGGCCATCAGTCCGGCAATCACCAAACTGGCTGACGCCCGCAGATCGGTCGCCATCACCTGAGCACCATTGAGCTGCTCAATACCGTGAATGATACAGGTATTGCCTTCCAGTTCCATGTTGGCGCCCATACGGTTCAACTCGGGCACATGCATAAAACGGTTCTCAAAGATGGTTTCCGTGATAGTGGCAGTGCCTTCTGCCAGTGCATTAAGCACACAGAACTGCGCCTGCATATCGGTCGGGAAACCGGGGTAAGGCAGAGTCTTGATATTGACTGACTTGGGACGCTTGCCCTTCATGTCCAGGGCTATCCAGTCGCTGCCGGTAAGGATTTCGGCGCCGGCATCTTCCAGCTTGGCCAACACAGCCTCCAGCGAGCCGGGATCGGCATCCAGACAACGGATCCGGCCACGGGTCACCGCTGCAGCCACCAGGAACGAGCCTGTCTCAATTCTGTCCGGCATCACCCGATAACGGCAACCATTGAGCTTTTCCACCCCTTGAATCCGTATGGTAGCGGTTCCGGCGCCCTCAATCTTGGCTCCCATGGCGATAAGGCACTTGGCCAGGTCCACCACCTCGGGTTCGCGGGCAGCGTTTTCAATCACGGTTTCACCATCAGCCAAGGCCGCAGCCATCAGCAGGTTCTCTGTGGCGCCGACACTGACCATATCCATAAAGATATGCGCGCCTTTGAGGCGGCCATCAACCCGTGCCTTGATATAGCCTTCATCGACTTCTATCTTGGCGCCCATCAGCTCCAGGCCGTGCAGGTGCAGGTTCACCGGCCTGGCACCTATGGCGCAGCCCCCCGGCAGAGACACATCCGCCTTACCAAAACGTGCCAGCAAGGGCCCCAGGATCAGAATCGAGGCGCGCATGGTCTTCACCAGATCATAAGGGGCGCAAAACTCATTGATGCCGCTGGCATCGATACGTATCTGCCCTTTGCCTTGCTCGCTGACGTCGGCACCGAGGCAACGCAACAACTTACAGCTGGTATTGACGTCCCTCAGATTAGGCACGTTGGAGACCAGGAATTCCGATTCGGTCAACACCCCGGCCATCAGGATAGGCAGAGCGGCGTTCTTGGCGCCGGAGATCACCACGTTGCCGGCAAGCGCACCGCTTGCCTGAATTTTCAGTTTATCCACATTGATACTCTAGGCTGGCATGTTGAAGATTTTTTCACGCTGCCACTGGGTAGGCGTAAAAGTCTTGATACTGAGCGCATGCATTTCACCACTGGTGATCTTGTCCATCAGGGGGGCATAGATTGCCTGCTGCTGCTTGATACGGCTCATGCCATCGAAACATTCACCCACGGCCACTATCTTGAAATGGCTGCCTTCGGCGCTGACATAAACTTCCGTCAACGAGAGTGAGTCCTTTAATATTTGTTCTATCTCTGTGGTATTCATAGGAAACTTACCTAGTTTGGCCCTCTGTGCTAAAGAAGGCATCCAAATCATACAGGGCGATCAACTTACGCACCTGTGGCGAGGGAGAAGCCAGGGTCAGCTCCCCCTTTCTGAGACTGACAAGCTCCATTAGAAACGCCATGCCGGCACTGTCTGAGTATGTCAGCTCGCTGAGATCCAACCGGCGCACATCGGCCGGCAGCAGTGTCTTGCGTGTCTTCCACAAACGGGTGACTTCTTCTTGAGTCAAACGCCCACTCAATTTGCAGCTATCGCCCTGTGGCTCAAGCTTCATAGCGCATCCTTGCCTTTGGGGCCATCGGGATCCACGTGAGCCTGAGTGCGCTCTTTTAGCATCTCAATCACGGCATCTATGCCCTTCTGGCGAATGAGTGTAGTAACTTCCGACTGCTTGGAGGCCAGCAGACTGACACCTTCGGCAACCAGGTCAAAGGCCTTCCAGCTGTCGTCCTTCAAACGACGCGCCTTGAACAACAATTTGATTGGCGGGCGGCCCGCTTCAATGATCTGTACATTCACCTCGACTATCTTTTCCTGGCTGAAGTCGATGGCACGGCCAAATTCCACTTTCTGATTGGTGTACTCGGTAAAAGCCTGGGCATAGGTGGAAACCAGATAGCCCTCAAAAGCATCGACAAAGGCATCACGCTGCTCTCTGGTGGTCTGCTGCAAGTATTGGCCCATCACCTTGTAAGCGGCGTACTTGTAATCCACATAAGGCATCAGCTCCTCTTTAACGATCACCTTGAGGTGATCCGGATTGCTGTCGATGATGCTCTTATCCTGATGAAAACGGTTAAATGTCTTGTCGGCAACCTGTTCCACCATGACATAAGGGTTGCTGGTATCGATATCGGTCGCCTGTGCCACTGTTGCAGACGCCAGACAGGCGACGGCCAACAGATTACGGATTATCCCTTTAAACATCTCAGTGCTCCTAGTTGTCCTTTGAACCCATGCTATATAAAAACTGCCCGATCAGCTCCTCCAACACCAGCGCCGAACGGGTATCATCGATGCGATCGCCATCTTGCAAAATCGCGATATCGTCATCCATAAACCCTGGAGTCAAGCCGAGGAACTGCTCACCCAGCAAGCCCGAGGTCAAGATAGCCAGGCTGCTGGTTTCAGGAAACTGGTCGTAACGCTTGTCCATGGTCAGGGTCACCACAGGCACCATCTGCTGGGGATCCAGGGTGATCTGACTGACCCGACCGACAACCACACCGCCCACTTTGACCGGCGAGCGTACTTTAAGGCCGCCGATGTTACTGAACTTGGCCGTTAGAGTGTAAGTATTGCTAGCGGACTGCACCTCCACATTGGCCACCTTGTATACCAGCAGCAAAAAAGCCACCAGTCCCGCCAACAGGAAGAGTCCCACCATAAATTCAATTTTTCGTGTCAACATAGAGTCACCAGAGTTAATCATCCATTATGCGCCGGCGCCAAAATCAGCGGGCAAACATCAGCGCCGTCAATAAGAAGTCCAGCGCCAATACCGCCAGGCTGGACTGCACCACAGTCTGAGTGGTCGCGCGGCTAATCCCTTCCGGATTAGGCACCACCTGATAACCTCGATAAAGGGCTATCCAGGTCACCACTATGGCAAAAACAAAACTTTTAATCAGGCAGTTGACTATGTCCTGCCGCCATTCCACCGCGGCCTGCAGAATCGACCAGAAGGCGCCATTGTCTATGCCTTTCCATTCAACCCCAACCAGATAACCGCCATAGATACCCACAGTGGTAAACATCAAGGCCAACAACGGCATACTGATCACCCCGGCCCAGAAGCGCGGCGCAATCACCTGCCGCAGCGGATCTATCGCCATCATCTCCAAACTGGAGAGCTGCTCTGTGGATTTCATCAACCCCAGTTCAGCGGTCAGGGCCGAACCGGCGCGGCCGGCAAACAGCAAGGCGGTAACCACTGGCCCAAGCTCCCGGAGCAAGCTCAGCGCCACCATGGGGCCCAGGCTCTCTTCAGTGCCAAAATCCACTAAGATGTTGTAGCCCTGAAGCGCCAGTACCATGCCGATAAACAGTCCGGAAACCAAAATGATCACCATGGACTGCACACCGACGACGTACACCTGCTTTATCAGCAATGGCAAGCCTTTGCGTGGCCGTGGCAGCTGCACCAGGGCGCCCCAAAGCATCACCCCGGCCTTGCCGAGCCCTGTTATCAGACCCAGTGCATTGCGGCCAAGATTGGCTATCGAATCAGTCAAACTCACCGAGCAACTCCTTCTGATAATCCTGCGCCGGATAGTGGAAAGGCACTGGGCCGTCCGGCATACCGTCGATAAACTGCCTCAGCTGTGGATTGTCGGCCTGCTTGAGCTCGGACGGAGTACCATGAGCTATGATGCGCTTGTCGGCAATCACATACACATAGTCGGCAATGCTCAGCACTTCGCCCACGTCATGGGAAACCACCACAGAGGTGAGATTCAAGGCATCGGACAACTCTTTAATCAACTTCACCAGCACTCCCATGGAAATGGGGTCCTGACCGGCAAATGGCTCGTCATACAGCACCATTTCCGGCTCGAGCGCTATGGCACGGGCCAAGGCAGCCCGGCGCTGCATTCCGCCGGAGAGTTCGCTCGGCATCAACTGCGCCGCGCCGCGAAGTCCTACGGCTTCAAGCTTCATCAACACTATGCGACGAATGATGGCTTCCGGCAGCCCTGAGTGTTCCCTGAGAGCAAAGGCCACATTATCGAACACATTCATGTCGGTAAACAGGGCACCGCTCTGGAACAACATGCTCATTCGCTTACGAGCTTCAAACAGCTCGTGGCGGCTCAGCTTGTGAAGATCCTGACCATCGAACAACACCTCGCCGTGATCCGGAGTCAACTGCCCGCCGATGAGCTTCAGCAGCGTAGTCTTGCCTATGCCGCTGGGTCCCATGATGGCAGTGACTTTACCTCTGGGAATCGTGAGGCTTATCTGCTCAAAAATCACCCTCGATCCACGACTGAAGCCGAGATTATTGACCTCGACCAGGGGAGAAGGATTTTGCTGCTTGCTGGATTCCGGCATCAAAATGAAATGGAGACCTTGTCTAGTGGAATTCAAGTTACGGCGCGGCTGTAGCACCACGGCACATATGGCCCGCCGTTATAAGGCTTGATACTGCCGCAGGCTTACTGAATTGACGCTGAATGGCGCCCGGTAACCCGTCTGGCCAAGCCAAAGATAAGCGATAAATTGTACGCAATTGAGGATAAGCGCACAACTGAATCAATAGTATCGCGCCGTGATACTTTCAATTTGTAGCAAATACGGCGAAAATGCACGCCAGAATCCGTAGCTTTATTTACTGCATGTTATTCAATATTTTCTTGCTGCTCGCCGGCTTGTCCGTCCTGGTCTGGAGTGCCGATAAATTCGTTTATGGCGCCGGGGCTTTTGCCCGTAACCTGGGGTTACCCCCCATGTTGATAGGACTGACCATAGTCGCCATGGGCAGTTCGGCCCCTGAGATGTTCGTTGCCGCCAGCGCCTCCATGGCCGGCATGCCGGATACGGCCGTGGGTAATGTGCTGGGCTCCAATGTCGCCAATGTCAGCTTGATCCTGGGGTTGACCGCCCTGCTCGGGGCTATTGCCGTCAGCTCCAAGACCCTGAAGCGGGAGATCCCCATGATGCTGGGCGCCACAGTGCTGGCGGGTTACTTCCTGCACGATCAGTATCTCAGCCGCAGCGAAGGAGTTATTTTACTGGCGCTGTTCTTCGGCCTGATGGGCTATCTTATCTGGCATGCACTGACCAATAAGAATAAGGATCCACTCGCCGATGAAGCCGATGCCGAGATCCCCAAAGATGTGCCCACTGCCAAGGCAGTACTCTGGTTGATCATAGGCTTGGTACTCTTGCCACTGTCGGCAGACTGGATGGTCGAAGGTGCCGTGGGTATTGCCAAGTCTTTTGGGCTATCGGATCTGGTTATCGGTCTGACCATCATTGCCGTGGGCACCAGCCTGCCGGAACTGGCAGCCTGCGTAGCCGGTGTGCTCAAGAAAGAGGACGACTTGGCCATAGGCAATATTGTCGGCTCCAACCTGTTTAATATTCTGGCGGTATTGGCAATACCCGGTCTTATCGCCCCGGGCGTAATCGACGCCGCAGCGGCCGGACGCGACTTTTATATGGCTTTGGGCACCAGTTGTGCCCTGGCACTCCTGGTGCTGAGCACAGGTAAACAACGTGAACTCAAGCGCTGGCACGGTGCCTTACTACTGATAAGCTTCATTGGCTATCAATACAGCCTGTTTCAATCCCACTAGCGATGAAGGGCAAAAAGACGAGAGACAACTATGGCAGAAGCTAAGCAACTGCGCCAATGGGGCCGCAGAGTAATAGATATCGAGAAACAAGCACTGGATAACCTGTACCAGTTTGTTGATTCCCCCGAGTTCGCCCAAGCCTGCGAACTGATCCTCAACTGCAGCGGCAAGGTGATAGTGATGGGGATGGGGAAATCGGGCCATATAGGCAATAAGATTTCTGCCACCCTCGCCAGCACGGGCACCCCGGCATTCTTCGTTCACCCGGGCGAAGCCAGCCACGGCGACCTTGGAGTGTTGAGTGAAAACGATATCGTATTGGCTATCTCCAACTCGGGCGAGTCCAGCGAAATTCTAACCCTGATCCCCGTCATCAAGCGCCAGGGGATCCCTATGATCTCCATGACAGGCAAGCCAGAATCCACCATGGCTAAGCTGGCGCAGCTGCATCTATGCATCAAGGTGCCGGAAGAAGCCTGCCCGCTGGGCTTGGCCCCCACCTCCAGCACCACGGCCACCCTGGTGATGGGAGACGCCCTGGCGGTCGCCCTGTTGCAGGCCAAAGGCTTTACCAAAGACGACTTTGCCCTGTCGCATCCCGGCGGCGCTTTAGGGCGCAAACTGCTGCTCAAGGTCAGCGATGTGATGCATAAAGACGAAGAACTGCCGTTGGTCACAGAAGATATCTGTATCACAGACGCCCTGTATGAAATCTCCAAGAAGGGTCTGGGTATGACCTCAGTGGTCAATCAGCAGAAGCAGCTGGTGGGTATTTTCACCGATGGTGATTTGAGACGTGTCATCGACGCCGGAGTCAACCTGCGTACCACCAAAATAAGCGATGTCATGACCCGGGATTGCATCACCAGTGGTGACAATATCCTCGCGGCGCAGGCGCTCAAGGTGATGGACGAAAACGACATTAACGGCCTTATCGTCATCAATGGCGCCAATGAGCCGATTGGAGCACTCAATATGCTGGATATGGTCAAGGCGGGGGTTATCTGATGAGTCATCAAGGTTTTTACGGACCCATAAGCGAAGACAACTGGCAAAGAGCCGCCAAAATCAAGCTGCTTATTTGTGATGTCGACGGTGTCTTCTCCGATGGCCGTATCTATATGAGCAACAGCGGCGAAGAGCTGAAGGCCTTTCACACCCGCGATGGCTATGGAGTGCGCTCGCTGCTGTCCTGCGGCATTCAGGTGGCGGTGATCACCGGCCGCAAGTCCCAGATAGTCGAAAACCGCATGACGGCCCTGGGGGTAGACAAGATTTATCAAGGCATAGACAACAAGCTTGAGCCCTATGAGGCGCTGCTTAAACATTATGACCTCAAGCCTGAACAAGTGGCCTATATAGGTGACGACATTGTCGACCTGCCGGTGATGAAGCAAGTTGGACTGGCGGTTTGCGTGGCCGATGGCCATCCTTGGGTAAGGCAGCACTGCCACATGATCACCCAGATTACCGGCGGCCATGGTGCGCTGCGGGAGCTGGCGGATCTTATCCTGCTCAGTCAGGACAAATTTGAAAATGCCCACGGAATGAGTATATGAATAGGGTCACTCTGGCCATTATTTTGTTTTTCTCCACTGCACTAATCCTTTACTGGCAGGTGCAGAACAAGCGCAACGCCCAACAGAGCGAGGCGCCGGTGGATGTGGTGCGGCCGGACTTTGTCGCCGATGACCTGCGCTCAGTCAACTTTGACGAGCAGGGCAATGTCGCCAGCAGGGTCGCGGCGGCACACATGGAACACTATGAAGCCAATGAGAAGACCTTCTTCAACCAACCGGTTTATCTGGTCTATCCGGACAAGGGCGAAGCGCAGTGGCGCCTGTCTGCCAACGAGGGCAGGCTCAATCGCAAGAGTAACCGAGTGGTACTTGAAAATAATGTTATCATCGACGCCATTAGCCCCAATGAACCGATCCAGAGCCTGAAAACCAGTTATGTGGAGCTGGATCTGGACACCATGATCATGACCTCAGATCGCGAGATCCTGATCGAAGGCAGAGACTTTAATATCAAGGGATCCGGCCTGTATGCCGATCTCAACGCTCAGCAAGTAAAGCTGACCAGTCAGGTGAAAGGAACCTATGAAACCAAGTAAGCTTTTTATCGGTGCCCTCTTGTGCATCACAAGCCTGTCGGCGGTGGCCATTGAAGAAGATCTGCTGCAAAAAGTCGAGATCAGCGCCGCCAATCAGTTTGCCGATATCAAAAACAAGCGCGTGGTATACGGCGGGCCTGTCACAGTCACCCAGGGCAGTTTGAAGCTGCTGGCCGATGAACTCACGGCTTACACTGAGGACAAGAGTGGCGAGCGGATCCTGGTGGCCAAGGGCTCACCTGCCACCTATACCCAGAAGCTGGAAGATGGCCGTCAGGCCAGTGCCAAGGCCAAAGAGATCCACTACAACATAGACAGCCGCATCATGACCTTGATAGGTCAAGCCAAAGTGGAACAGGACGGCAGCGAAGTAACCGCCGAGAAGATAGTCTACGACATCAACAAGCAGCAGCTGGAAGCGGAAAGCAGCGGCAAAGGCCAAGATAGGGTAACCACTGTTATCCAGCCGGAAAACTATCAGGATCTCAATAAGAAAGAACAGCAGCAGGAGCCGCAATGACCAGCACCCTGACGGCACAAAACCTGGCAAAGAGTTACAAGAAGCGCAACGTAGTCAAAGATGTCAGCCTATCGGTCAATACCGGCCAGATCGTGGGGCTGCTGGGCCCCAACGGGGCGGGCAAGACGACTACCTTCTATATGGTGGTTGGCCTGGTGCAGAGTGACAAGGGCCGTATTTTCATTGACGACGACGAGCTGACCTTGGATCCCATGCACCTGCGTGCCCGTAAAGGCATAGGCTATCTGCCACAGGAAGCCAGTATTTTCCGCAAGCTGTCGGTACATGACAACATCATGGCCGTACTGCAAACCCGCAAAGAGCTCAACAGCGACGAGCGCGAGGAACAACTCGAACAGTTGCTGGAAGAATTCCACATTACCCACATACGTGACAGCCTGGGGATGTCCCTCTCCGGCGGTGAACGCCGCCGGGTGGAAATCGCCCGGGCATTGGCCGCCAATCCACAGTTCATTCTGCTGGATGAGCCGTTCGCCGGTGTGGATCCCATCTCAGTTATCGATATCAAGAAAATCATCGAACAGCTTAAGTCCCGCGGTTTGGGGGTGCTGATCACAGACCACAATGTTCGCGAAACGCTCGACGTTTGTGAGCGAGCCTACATTGTCAGCCATGGGCAGTTGATTGCCGAGGGCACACCCGCTGAAATCTTGGACAACCAGCAAGTGCGTGCTGTGTACTTAGGCGAACAATTCAGGCTATAGTTAGGATCATGTCATCCGGCGGCAATTCCGGGTATTATAGTTTGTTATTATTGAATTTTTTCCTTGAAAAATAACGAGTAGGGATTAGCGGTATAATGAAAGCGTCACTCCAGCTCAAATTGGGTCAACAGTTGACCATGACACCTCAGTTGCAGCAGGCAATTCGCCTGCTGCAACTGTCGTCCCTTGAGCTGCAGCAGGAAATCCAGGAAGCCTTGGAAGCCAACCCTCTGTTGGAGATGGCCGAGGACAACCAGGATGACGCTATCGACGACAACCACAAGGAAAACGACGCCGGCGAATTGAGCGTCAAGCAGGAAGATGGTTCCACGGTAGAAACCTCAGAGGCATTGAACAATGAGTCTATGCCGGATGAATTGCCTATGGATACCACCTGGGATGAAGTCTTTACCGCCGCCAGCGCCTCAGGGCCGGCTATGGGCCGTGAAGATGACATGCCCTTCCAGGGTGAAACCAGCGAAGGTCTCTATGAACACCTAGAATGGCAAAAGAACCTGACCCCGTTTTCCGATACCGACGACGCCATTGCCACCGCCATCATAGATGCCATCGACGAGCAGGGCTATCTAACCCAGAGCACTGAGGAGATCCTCGAAGCCATGGGCAACCCTGAGATTGAGCTCGATGAAGTCGAGGCGGTACTCAAGCGGATCCAGCACTTCGATCCCATCGGCATCGCCTCCAGAGATCTGCGCGAATGCCTGCTGATCCAATTGCAACAGTTTAACGCCGACACCCCGCATCTGGCCGACGCCCGCTTGTTGATTGACGAACATCTGGATCTCATCGCTACCCGCGACTTTCGCACCCTAATGCGTAAGACCAAGCTCAAGGAAGATCAACTGCGTGACGCCATCAACCTTATTCAGAGCCTCAATCCCCGCCCCGGTTTGCTGGTGCAGCCGATGGACGAGGAATATGTGATCCCGGATGTCAGCGTCTGGAAGAAGAACGGGCGCTGGGTGGTGGAGCTCAATCCGGACTGTATGCCCAAACTCGGGATCAACCAACAGTATGCTGCCATGGCCCGTAGCGCCCGCAGCCAATCAGACAGCCAGTTTATTCGTGGTCATCTTCAGGAAGCCAAATGGTTTATCAAGAGCCTGGAGAGCCGCAACGACACCCTGCTCAAGGTGGCCAACTGCATAGTGCAGTTCCAGCAGGGATTTTTTGAATATGGTGAAGAGGCCATGAAACCCATGGTACTCAACGATATTGCCGAGGCGGTCGAGATGCATGAATCGACCATCTCCAGGGTCACCACTCAAAAGTATATGCATACCCCAAGGGGAATATTTGAATTGAAGTACTTCTTCTCCAGCCATGTCGGTACCGAAGATGGCGGAGAATGCTCTTCCACGGCGATCAGGGCTTTTATCAAGAAGCTCGTGGCAGCGGAAAACCAGAAGAAACCTTTGAGCGACAGCAAGATGGCACAACTTCTGGCAGAACAGGGAATCAACGTTGCAAGACGCACCATAGCCAAGTATCGCGAGGCTATGATGATACCACCGTCGAACCAGCGTAAGAGTTTATAAATCCACAGTTGGAAATTGGAGGAATCTTTCTATGCAAATCAACCTGACAGGACATCATATCGAGATCACCGACTCACTGCGTGACTATGTGGAAAGTAAGTTTTCGAAACTTGAACGCCATTTCGAACAGATCAATAATGTGCACGTTGTGCTCAATGTACAAAAACTGCAACAGATTGCCGAAGCCAAGATCAACCTCACAGGCGGCGAAGTCTATGCAACTTCTGAACATGCCGACATGTATGCCGCCATCGACGTTCTGATTGATAAATTGGATCGTCAGGTCATTAAACACAAAGAAAAGCTGACAAAACACTAACGATGGAACTGAGTACCATCCTGCGGCCGGAGTGCACTACCTGTGCCACTCCGGGCAGTAAGAAAAAGGTACTGGAGCTAATTAGCGATCTCGCCAGCGCCCAGTACCCCACCCTTTCCTCTCAAGCGATTTTTGAAAGCCTTTTGGCCCGCGAAAAGATGGGGAGCACAGGTATAGGTAATGGTATTGCGATTCCGCATGGCCGGCTGCCTGATATCACAGAGCCGATTGCCGTGCTGGTCAAATGCGAAGAGCCTATCGCCTTCGATGCCATAGACAACCAACCGGTGGACATACTGTTCGCCCTTCTGGTTCCCGCAGATCAATGCCAACAACATCTGAGTACCCTGTCTGCCATGGCTGAAAAGCTCAGCGACAAAGCAATACTCAAGCAGTTGCGTAAATCCCGCGATGAAACAGAACTCTATCAGGTGATCACAGGATGAAACTCGCTATAGTCTCAGGCCGCTCCGGTTCCGGAAAATCCGTTGCCCTCAGGGTACTCGAAGACCTGGGTTACTACTGTGTGGATAATCTGCCCCTGCCCATGATAGGCAGCCTGCTGGAAAACCTCCGAGGCAGCAATGATCTGGTCGCCATCAGCATAGATGTGCGCAACATGCCGGATCAGGAAAAAGTGCTGGAAAAACAGTTGGCGGCACTGCCGGAAAACACCCAACTGACCAGCTTCTTCCTCAACGCTTCCGATAAAGTACTCCTTAAACGCTACAGCGAAACCCGCAGATTACACCCCCTATCCAAGAGCACTGTCTCGCTGCAAGATGCCATCAAGCACGAAGGTAAGTTGCTGGAGCCTATGTCGAAACTGGTGGATCACTACATAGATACCTCGGCACTGAATATCTATGAACTCAGTGACAAAGTGCGAGAAATTCTGCTGGGCAGCGTCGACAAAGAGTTGGTGATCAACTTCGAATCGTTCGGCTTCAAGCACGGCATGCCCCAGGAAGCCGACTTCATGTTTGATGTGCGCTTTCTGCCCAACCCTCACTGGGAACCGGCGCTCAGGCCGCTGACTGGGCTGGATGAGCCGGTACAGGAATTCCTTATCCGTCAGCCACTGGTGAACAAATTTATCTGGCAGATAGAGAATCTGCTGGAAACCTGGCTACCGCACCTTGAACGCAACAACCGCAGCTATCTCACCATAGCCATAGGCTGCACCGGCGGCCAGCATAGATCTGTCTATGTCGCCGACCAGCTGGCCAAGCGTTTTGGCAACAGCAAACACAAGGTACAGGCCCGCCACAGAGAGCTGGGCAATGGCAAAGGTTGAACGGGAAGTCACCATAGTCAACAAGCTGGGCCTGCATGCCCGCGCCGCCACTAAGCTGGCGGTGCTGGCCAGCGAGTTCGAAGCCGATATCACTCTGATCCAGGGCGAGAAAAAGGCCTCGGCCGCCAGCGTGCTTGGGCTCTTGATGCTGGAAACCGGTCAAGGCAAAACCATACGCCTTATTGCCGAAGGCCCGGATGCCGAACCCGCAATGGATGCCATCTGCGCTCTGATAAACGCCCGTTTCGACGAAGCCAGCTGAAGTCTTAGGGAAAGACACAACACAGCAGGCAGTACGGTAAGCCGACACAGAGCACGCGTGGGACTTGCTCGCCCCTTCCTTAGCACTGCACTCTTTGTTTCTATAACTCCCCTGTCTTGAGGTAACATATCCTCGCTTTGCATCACAGGGGGAACTGCATGCCAATAGAAGCGCTCGACCAAGAGCTGACAGAACAACGTCTTACTCAACTAAACCAAGCTCTTGGCAGTGGTATGTTCGTGCATGTGCGCGACATGCTGCAGCGAATGACAGCTTCGGATATCGCCTTTATTCTCGAATCTTCACCACCACGTACCCGTCAGGTACTCTGGCAACTTGTGGATCAGGAACAGAGCGGTGAGATCCTCGAAGAGCTGGGTGAGGATATGAAAGACCAGCTGATCAGCCTGATGAGTCCTGAGCGCTTGGCACGAGCGACCGCGGGTATGGATACCGATGATCTGGCCTATGTGCTGCGAAGCCTGCCGGATACCCTCTACAAACAGGTACTGCACTCCATGAGTGCCCAAGACAGGGCCAGGGTCGAACAGGCGCTCTCCTATCCGGAAGACAGTGCCGGCAGTCTGATGAACACAGATACCGTGACCCTGAGACCGGACGTCAACGTCGATGTGGTGCTGCGTTATCTGCGTCAAAGAGGCGAGTTGCCCGAAGCCACAGATACCCTCTATGTGGTAGATAGACGCGATGTTTTGCTCGGTGGCGTTAAGCTCTCCACCCTGCTGACCTGTAACCCCACCGCCGGGATCCGCAGCATAATGGATCCCGAGCTTGAGAGTATTCCCGTCACCATGCCGGACAATGAAGTGGCCCAGCTGTTTGAACGCCATGACTGGGTTTCGGCACCAGTGGTCGACAGTGAAGGCCATCTGCTTGGTCGAATCACCATTGATGATGTGGTGGATGTTATCCGCGAAGACGCCGAACACTCCATGATGGGGATGGCGGGGATGGACGATGATGAAGACACCTTCGGCCCTGTGTTCAAGAGTGCCTTTCGCCGCTCTTTGTGGCTAACCTTCAACCTGTTTGCCGCTCTGTTGGCCGCCTCGGTCAGTAATATGTTTGAAGGCACACTGGAAAAATTTGCCACCATAGCAATTCTGATGACCATAGTGCCCAGCATGGGCGGCGTTGCCGGTAACCAGACTCTGGCGCTGGTGATCCGCGGTATCGCCCTCGGCCACATAGGTCAAAGCAACTCCCGTTGGCTCATAGGCAAAGAACTGGCTATCGGCTTTCTCAATGGCCTGCTGTGGTCGGCGTTGGTATTCACTGCCGTGTGGATCTGGAAAGGCGATCTGGCGCTCGGCGCCCTTATTGGCGGTGCCATGTTAATCAATATGACGGTAGCCGGTCTCGCCGGGGCCAGCATCCCTTTAATACTGAAAAAGCTCAATGTGGATCCTGCACTGGCCGGTGGCATGGTGCTAACCACAGTGACAGATGTGATAGGCCTGTTCGCCTTCCTGGGGTTGGCGACTCTCGTTTTAATGAGCTGAGGCGCTGATTTTAGTGAGCTGAAGCTCTACTTTTGAGGGCAGAATAACGGGGCCAAGAGCATCAAGCTCTGACCTTGATGAATAAAGTAACAACAGGGCGACCAAGCTCGCCCTTAGGCTGTAAAAGATAGCGAGTCAGTCTTTAAGCCAACACACCTTGGGTTCACCCTGCTCACAGAAAACGGAGACACACTCGCCACGGCTCACCAACAGAAATTCCTGCAACTTGAGGTTGGCGCTGGCCATAAAGCCGCTGCGCTTGGCCTCTTGGCGGTACCAGCCGCCGTTGGAAATCTGAAATAACCAGCCATTGGAAAGGCTGCATTCGGTCCAGAACTCCATCAGGTCACCCTCATCCAACATTCGAAAGCCAACCACAGAGTCAAAATGAACCTGCGCCCTGCTACCTTCGACACTTACCTCGATATCCAGGCCCTGACTTTCATAGCAAAGGCGAATAAATCTCACCTCATCACCGAGGTAATCTGTCGCTATCGGTAAGCCTTTGGTTTCGAGCATGCTCCCCCCTGGTAAGGATATAATGCCTTACTTTAGAAGGATAATAATTGCCTGTGCAAGCTGATTTGCTCAAAAAGTAGCTATATACCCATAAAGAGAGTGTGCTTCAGTTCCGGGGAACTGAAGCACACTCTCCAAATATCTCAGTTATAGCGACTAAGGTTTAAGCGGCGCTTCAAAACCATAAGAGGCCAGAATGGATTGCCCCTTGGGAGACAGAATATACATGGCCAGCGGCCAAGCGGCAGGGTCGGCCTTATCCAGCACCAGCATGCCATAGTTGGCACCCACTGCCAGCGACTCGGGCAACGCCACTATCTTTAGAGCAGGCACTTCTTTCTTGGCCAAAACAGCGTTGGTGCAGTAGGTTAAAAATACATCCGCCTGTTTATTGACCATCACCCAGCCATAGGGGTTCTTGCCTTTAGGGGGTTTGGCACTATCGGCGCCACCGGTCAATTGCAGTGCCTTGGCCGCCAATTTGGCCTGGCTACCCGGCTTGATAGCTTCGGCGCGGTCAAACACCTTGAAAGCATAGTCTCCGGCAGGGTCAGCCTTGGGAGTGGAGGTGCCCAGCTTGATCTTGCTATCCAGCAAAGTATCCAGCATATTTTCTGTCGTCAGAGGGACATTATCTTGCGCCAAGGCGCACAGGCGGTTACGGGCAAACATCACCACAGGCGCACCCTTGCCTTCCTGCATCAGTTTCTGTGGATGCTTCATATTGGCCGACGCAAACAGGTCGACCTTCTCGCCCTCTTCAATTCGGCCTCTGAGCAGGCCTGAAGGAGCAAACTGAGCATTAACCTTAACGCCGCCATCGGCCTGATAACTGGCGATAACATCCGTCATGGCTGTCTTCAAACTTCCTGCGGCCCTGAATTCCAAATCCGCCGCCTGCGAGAAGGCGGGCAGTAACAGTGCGAGTAAGCAGACGCTCTTTTTCATTTATTTTTCTCCGGTGTATAAGATACAGATGCCGCTAAACTCAACCAAAGCGCGTCACAAATCAACGCACCACGACAGAACTTGTCATAAACTCCCCTCAAGATCACGCCATCTGACAGAAAAAACCGGAGAAAGGGACAATTTGACCCAATAAAAAGGGCCGCCGCAGCGACCCTTAAGCTTAAAATCTTAGCCAAGTGGACTAAGAATAATCTCTACCCGACGGTTCTGTGCCCGCCCCTGAGGGCTGGCATTTGAGGCGATTGGGCTGGCCTCACCTCGGCCTTGGGTCAATACTCGCTGTCCGGATACACCTTTACGGATCAAGTAATTACCAACCTCACTGGCGCGAACCTGTGACAATCTCAGGTTGTAGGACTCAGAGCCACTGCTGTCGGTATAACCCACTACATTCAGTTGAGTCTTGTCATATTCCTTGGCCACCAGCACTACGCTGTCCAATACCCGCATGGCGCCGCTACTGAGATCTGTCTTATCGACCTGGAAAGTCACTTCATTGGGCATGTTGAGCACTATGGTATCGCCCACCCGGGTCACACTGACACCGGTAGACGCCAGTTGCTGACGCAGTTTGGTTTCCTGCACATCCATGTAATAGCCGATACCACCGCCTACGGCAGCGCCGGATGCTGCCCCGATCAGGGCACCCTTGCCCCTGTCGCTCTTGCTGGAGGAGGCCACACCTATGGCCGCGCCGGCTACGGCACCTATCAATGCTCCGTTGGTCGCCTTGGCAGTCTGTTGCTCATTGGTATAAGGATTCACAGTGGTACAGCCAGTTGCCAGCATTGCCAGCAACAGAGGGGCTGTCAGAAAAGCGCGCTTTTTCATGTTATTTTTCCTTCGTCTGCTTGTTCCAAGCTAAGCGGAACCTACCTGGCGCCAAAGTATATAGCAGCGCCTCAAGCAGACAATCCCCCCGGAGGCCATAGAGGCGGCAAATCCGCACGGCGTTCAGCATAGATTCAGTCAAATCCGACATTTCCTAACCAGGATTGTCAGCCAAGTGTCACGGCGCTGACATCAAATGAAGTCCCAAAATAGAGCAGACTGCACTCTATTGGGTGGCGCCAGGCAGATACATCCGATAATGAAATGAATCAATTTTCTTTTATATCAACATATTAAAAGAAGATTAAAAACTGGCATGTTTCTTACATACCTATAAAGCAGTATTCCACTGTTCAGGAGTCATTATGAAAACACTGATGAAAATGCGCAGCAGTTGGCAATCACTCTGGCATTGCCTCAAGCACTTGGGCTACAGCCAATGGGATGTGGAATAGCAGAGCTGGAATCACAGCTCTGAAAAACCATTCTTGAACCATCAGGGAGGCAGTATGGAAATTAACGAGCAGAAGCTGCGACAGCAAGCCATTAAGGAAGTGACCCAAAACGGCAGGCTTATGTTTGACGTTGCCCGTCAGCATGGAATCTCCACCAAACAGGTTTATCAATGGCTGGCACAGAATGAAACAACAAGCAGGCCCAGGCAATCCCGGCTGATGGGAGAACTGCTGCAACTGCAGCGGCGCATTCGTCAGTTGAGCCAGGAGTTTACCCTAATCCGTTAAAGTTTCGACAGGAGCGAACCTGACACACTGTTATCGCCCCCAACGATAAAAAATGTACATATAACAACTATAAAGCGCTACATTTTTAAGGTTCGTTCCTGTCATTTTATTGCCGTTACTGGCCGCTTAGACGCTTGCCAAAAGAGATGGCATAAGCCGCGGATCTCAGCCGCAGCACAGGGTCATCACTGGCGGCAATCCCTTTACTGAGCACATTGGGATCAAAATTCAGCTTGTCACAGGCCGAAGCCGCAACCGAGTCTATGGTCAGGCGCCCGAGAGTGACCCTGGGTCGGTCCTCCGGCCACTGCTGTGAAGGGTCCAGCAAGGGATCTCCCTCCTCGGCCAGGGTCAGCTTAAGCTCAAAGTGAGCCGGCCCTGTTTTCAGCCTCTGCATCAACCTGTCCACCAGAAAATCATCTGGCAATTGTGCCAGCTCGGCATCCGTCAGAGACTGCTCTCCGTCCACAGGCCAAAGCTCCCAGCGACCAAAGCGCTTTTGCTGGTCTTCATTACCAAAGATAAAGCTGTGAATGCCAAAGTAGTTGACCGAGGTATAGGCCGCCGGTGGATTGTGCTGCTTTAGCCACTGCCCCTGACGGGCGGCATCCGGATGTTGCTGCAGATAGCGTGCAACCGCGCCGGTTTCCCCCTCACGCTGCGCCAGTGACGCGCGCAGCAAGCCAAGAAAACTGTCGGGATCTTTCCCCGGAAACACAGGCGTGGTCAACCCGGCCAACTGATGCACCTGCCCGTCTGGCAGTTCGATGCGCACGCCTATCCCCCTTGGGCTGCGACTGGTATCGGCCACAAAAGGATCGCCGCCCGCCATGGAAAAACGCACCTGAGCGGGCAGAGCCTGCTCTGTGGCAAACAGAGGTAACTCCTTGAGCCAGGGCTCCCCTGCACTAGGCCGGAAACTGCCAATGGTACAGATTCCCTTGGCATGCCCCTTACGTTCTCCCGGATGTTTACCGGAAAGCGCTTCAAATACTTGAATAAAATCATTTGCCTGAGCCGCCATTACCGAACTGGAGCCCAAAGCACCCAACTGAGTCCCCAAGAGCAATAACGCAGACCAAACCGATACTCTCATGCTTACTCCTTTTGTAAAAATCATAATCCAGGCCTGAAACAGGCCGCCCAATCCAGACCGGGAAACCCGGCGGATTATTTCAGGAGAGACCCAAAGGCCATGCTATGCTGAGGACGGCAACAGACGACAGGAGGCGGCAATGCAATATCGGATTGAGCACGACACCCTGGGCGAGGTCAAGGTAGAGGCAGACAAATACTGGGGCGCCCAGACCCAGCGCAGTCTGGAAAACTTCCCCATAGGCCCGCAAGCGAGTATGCCAAAGGCCATCATCCACGCCTTCGCCCTGTTGAAAAAAGCCGCAGCCCAGACCAATGCCGAGCTTGGGCAACTGCCCAAGGACAAGGCGGCGCTCATCGCCAGAGTTTGCGATGAAATCTTGGCGGGCCAACTGGAGCAGCACTTTCCACTGGTCATTTGGCAGACCGGCAGCGGCACCCAAACCAATATGAACCTCAATGAGGTGATAGCCAATCGAGGCATGGCTCTGGCAAATAAGGCCATCAGCCTGAGCCCGAACGATGATGTCAATCGCAGCCAGAGCAGCAATGATACCTTCCCCAGCGCCATGCATATCGCTGTAGTGCTCAAGACCTGCAGACACACACTGCCGGCCATAGGTGCACTGCGCGATACCCTTAAACGCAAGTCACAACAGTTCGCCGATATTACCAAGACCGGTCGCACCCACTTTATGGATGCCACCCCACTGACACTGGGACAGGAGATCAGTGCCTGGGTGACTCAGTTGGATAAAGGCATAGGCGCCATAGAGCAGGCGTTGGCAAACTGCCGTGAATTGGCTCTTGGCGGCACAGCCGTGGGGACTGGGCTCAATTCTCCCGCAGGTTATGCCGAGCGCGCTGCCGAACTGATATCGTCATTCAGTGGTGAGCAGTTTGTCAGCGCGGCCAACAAGTTCGAGGCACTGAGTGCCAGCGATGCCATGGTCGAGCTCAGCGGCGCCTTCAAGCGCCTGGCGGTCAGCCTGATGAAGATAGGCAATGATGTTCGCATGCTCGCCAGCGGCCCCCGTTGCGGCATAGGGGAACTGCAGTTGCCTGCCAACGAACCCGGCTCCAGCATAATGCCCGGCAAGGTTAACCCGACTCAGTGCGAGGCGCTGACCATGGTAGCGGCTCAGGTGATGGGCAACGATCTCGCCGTCAGCATAGGTGCCAGCAACGGCCAGTTTCAGCTCAATGTCTTTCGGCCGCTCATTGCCGCCAATCTGCTGCAAAGCGCCGAATTGCTGGGTGATGCCTGTCTGAGCTTTGATGAGCGCTGCGCTTCGGGGCTGGAACCCAACCGCGAGATGATAGCCAAGCAGCTGCAGCGCTCCTTGATGCTGGTCACCAGCCTCAATCCTCACATAGGCTATGCCAAGGCGGCCCAAATCGCCAAGGACGCCCACCAAAGAGGCATTAGTCTGAGGCAAGCTGCGTTGGAGTCAGGACTGGTAACAGAGGCCGAGTTTGATACTTGGGTCAATCCGGCGAACATGTTGGGCCCTTTCCAGGCTAAATTGTAAATTTGTATTAATACGTATCAGGTTTGGAGCTAATCGCTGTATTATACCGACTCCTCGCCACGGATTAGGCTTATTCAACTAATAAGCAGTCATTTACAGAATGAAATACCAAAATATCTTATTGGCACTGAGCGCGCTCATGCTGACCCAATGCAGTTCACTCGACCTCAACCAATGCCAAAACTCAGATTGGTTTTCCCTCGGACTTCAGGATGGCAACAATGGCGCTCATGCCAGCAGGATCAATAATTATGCCGAAGATTGTGCCGAGTTCGGCATTCGGGTTGATCATGGCGAGTGGCGCAATGGCTATCTACAGGGGCTGCAAAACTACTGTCAGCCGGAAAATGGCTACCGAGTCGGCCTGGCAGGTGAAGGCTATGCCGGTGTCTGTTCCAGCAACGCCTTTGTCGAACAGTACAATGCCGGCTACCACCAATACCAGCTCAACAAACGTGCCGATGAGATCCGCAGCCGCCTGCGTCAGATAGATTATCAAATCCGCGATCTGGATCAGAAGCTGGTGTCCATGACAGACAAGGCCAGCACCCTGGAGAAGAAAAAACAGCTGCTGAATGAAAAAGACAAGCTGGTGAACGAGCTCAGGTATCTGCAAGTCCCGGATGTGCAGTTCAGATGGCAATTCTGACACTTGCCGACCTTAAGTTAAGCCGCCGACAGACCGCCCAGGCAGGTAAAGCTAAGGGCTACGCAAGGAGCTTGGTTTGGCCGCTTATCTGTCGCTCGGCCAAGAGACAGATAAGCGCTGAAACAACAGCCTGCCTCAGCAAGGAAATATACCGGCGATAACTGACGGCAAAACTCTCGGTGGCGGCATCGAATAACAACTCACCTATGATTCGGTCACCAAGATGCATATCCAAGACAAGGTTTGCGGTTCCACTTATACCCCCCATATCCAGTACCACCCATATCCAGTAACACCCGGTCAAATCAACATCAGGCTTGGGCTGCGCCAGCAAACGAACCCCAAACCATTGAGTATCTTGAAGACAGTAGAGATATGGACATCTTCAGCCATCTCTACCCGGATCAAGGTTTTGTTGGTGACACCACAAAACATTGCCACCACTTACTGAGTGAATGCCGCTTCCTTTCTGCAGGCCTTAATCCAAGCACCCGATGCATATGGAGTTAATGGGGCCATAAGAACGACGCAAAGTGTAGTTAAGTACACTTTTTCATCCATTCAAGCTGAAATCACCATGCCTGTTACTGCGGGAACAGACCGGCGATACCGGCGATAATCGCCGCTGGCAGGATTGCCACCACAGCAAGCACAGCAACGGCGCTGCCGAGGCAACCGGAAAGCTGGCTCTGCCTTGCCTTAAGCTCAGCCTCTTGTATCGGCCCAAAGGCCTGCTCAGCCGCCTGTATTCTTTGCTGCAACTGCCGCTCGGCAGCTAGGGCCATCTCTTTGGTGTCACAGGGCTGCTTTTCAGTGACCAGGGCCAACTCCCCCTTGAAAGCATGGCCGGTAAAGCGATAGTTGCCTTCGGAGAAGGTCTTCTTTTCAAACTCAAGCCCGAGCACGGCATTGCAGCCACACTGCTTAGCCAGTTCTTCTATATACTGGCGCCCCTTGGCCGGGTCTTTGAAAAAACGGGTCGAAATAGGCAAGCGCAACGCGGCGTCACCATGCTTGGGATTGCTACCCTTGGAGGTGAAGAAATTCAGCAGTCGCTCTCTTATATAGACCTCAGGAATACGGATCTGCTTGGCAGACAATCCCTTGGGAGTTGGCGTAGGGTCAAACTCGACCAGCACATTCTTGACCAGCTTAGCCTCATCACTCCTGTTCACCAGGGCCGAAACATGCAGAAAATAGCTTTCACCATCATCCCCATTGATAAAGCCAAATTTTTTAGATGAGACATACGAAACGACTTTTCCTTTCACTACACAATCCCGATAACTTTCTCTACTATTTCCAAAGCCCTATACAGCAACAGCCATAAAAAACCGCCGCAGCAACAGAACAGATTCAAGCCACCGATACTAACATCTCAACCCGGCAGCAACTGCTGCAACATCCTCAAAATCCGGTTAAAACCGTTCACTTTTCCCTAAAAATCATCGCCGCTTCCCCGCCAGCCACTTTTTGCCCGTTAACAGGCCAGCAAAACCATTCACTGAAGCCGCTAACTCAAGCGAGCAAATTAAACGGGCAACTCAAGCAGGCAACTAAAACAAGTCACTCAAACAAGTTACTTCAGCCAAACCGCACAACAAAACCCCATGCGGTAAAGCTTGTTTTTCACCGCGGCAATATTGTAGGATTGGCTAAGCTTTTAACAAAAAACCAACGAAAAGCAATACTTAAGCGCTAGCTAAAGTGCGAACAATAATCAGGGATGGCTGCCGCTCTCACCCGGAGCAGGCAAAAGGCAAGGATAAGCTTTCAACACCTCACCTCATATTCCTCCCTGACCCAAGCCACTTTAACCGCAGCGCAATTTGTGACCCAGACTAAGGTTTCACCGGCAACAAGTTGTTAGCTTAAACGTTGTTTTAAAAGAATATTCAACATGACAGAAACTGCTGTCTGATAGCCAAAATCAGGGGCGGTAGCGTCAAATTACGGGTAATAACGGCGCATTTCAGTGGACGCCAGTTGCCAAGCTTATTCCACCCACCTCAGTAGTATCTCGGCGCAATGGGCTCGCTCCCGACCTCGGAATAGCTGAACCCTAACCAAAAAATCAATCTTAGCGCTGTATTTTCAAAGGAATGAATCTAGATGCAAGACGTCAAAGTCAACCTATACGACTGCAAGCACTGCTCTGGTACAGGAACCTGCAGTAGTGGAAAAGATAACACCTCGTGTGAAGTCTGTGCCAAGAAGAATGAACTACCATTCTGGCGCAGACGAAATCAACATGGACTGCTTTGTGGTTCATGCGGTGGCATAGGAAAAGCAGAACCGTTAACGGAAAGAATGAACAAGCGAATAGCCCCCCTATTGGCGATTTCTCTAGTAATAATCCTATTAGGTATCATCGGCGTATCGGCTCTATTTGAGAACAAATACTTCTCTGAAATACTTGCATTTGCAGGGGCGATTATAGGTTCGGTATGCGGTTTTTATTTCTCAGCAATCAAGAGCCAGAGTTAACCAACACTTAATAAAACCAAGTACTAACAACATGAAAGAAAGAGAAAAAATCGCCGTATTTATTGATGCCGATAATGCTCCTGCCCGAAAGTTCGATGTCATTTTGGCAGAACTGGCCAAACATGGTGTGGTAAGCATACGCAAAGCCTATGGTAACTGGAAAAGCCCGGGGCTGAAGCAATGGGAAGATATTCTGCACGAATACGCCATTCAACCGATTCAGCAGTTCGACCTAACCAAAGGCAAGAACGCTACCGACATTGCACTGGTGATAGATGCAATGGACATACTCTATACCAAGGACATAGATATCATTTGTCTCATCTCCTCTGACTGCGACTTCACCCCTTTGGTCACCAGAGTGCTCTCAGATGGTAAAACCGTATTCGGCTTTGGTGAGCGTAAAGCCCCCAACGCATTCGTTAACAGCTGCTCCCGCTTCCTCTACCTAGATGCAGAACCCGAAGTCGAAACCGAAGTAGAAGTGTCTATAGAGAAAGTCGCTGAACAAGCCACAGAGAAAGAGATTAAAACTGCGAATACAACAAAAGCGAACTCATCCCCCAAATGCAGCCTCAAAAGTGACACGAAGCTAATTCACCTATTACGACAAGCAATTGAGGCAACCGAAGAAGATGATGGTTGGTCACGACTTGGCGCAATCGGCTCACATATTTCAAACCACAGTTCTTTCGACCAAAGAAACTACGGTTTTAAAAAGCTTGTAGACCTATTTGCAGCAATTGATCTATTCGAAATACGAAAACCAAATAAAACAATGGTTTTGGTTAGAGACATAAAACGCGCAAAGAGAAATGGTAGATAGATAAAGCGAAGGTGATGGAGGCCTCACTCTTTGTACCATATTCACCCAATAACGTCAGGTAAAGCACTAATGAAAGTAAAAGATGTAGGTAAGGCAATCGGGGGAGTTTGAATTAAACAACATTCCTAAACTAATCAGTTATATATTTAAAATCATCTTTTTATTAACCTTGCGGCTGATGTATTTTATCACAAACTTAATTAAAAAGTATTGGTATATTTACTTTGCATTTTTTACTTGGCTTTTTACAAGAAGTTCAAAGCTAATGGTTTTGGATAAAGATCACAGTAGTTATAACAACATTGGTCCAATTAGTATCAGTGAGGAAGGCTTCTACACTGTCGGGATGGTTATTGGCGGATATATAGTCGCTCACAAGATAGCCAACAAGTTAGCACCTATTTTCAAACATTAAGCGAAATGAGAGTTGTGGGTGTCCTCACTCTGTTTCTCGCCTCTGATTGACTGCGCAAAATAGGCATCTACCGGACGCCCGTAAACAACCATGGTTCTCAATGCAACTTTCACCAACAATCTAAGCCTCTCAGAGCAGGAATGGCTATTATGTTCAGTTTATATGGAAAATTCAAAAGCGTATTAGATCGCTAAAGCTATTAATTAAAGATAATCAACATAGAGCAGCGTAAGAAAAACATAATATAAAATTGGGGTAATAATGAAATCTAACAGTCTATTCCACTACGCATTCGTTCACGAAGAATTTTGTAAAACTGGTGACATATTCAAAGGAATAATACCGCTTTTTTCTCCAATTATAGAGAAAAGAGATGGACAACAATTTGAACCAACAACATTCTCAAAATATGTTAAAGAATTTTACGGCCTAGATATTCATCCTTATGTAGCGGAAGAGTTTGGCTCTAAGTTACTCGAATCCGGACATTTAATAAAAGACTCCCAGGGTTTAATGTATTACAATTACAAGAACATTAAAATCTCAAAAAATACTGATCTCAAAGAAAACATAGCAAAACTATTTTCAGCTTTTGAATTATTTGCAAGTAAACTAATTAAAAAGGATGTGAAAAATATTGACTTCCCCTCGGAGTTTTCACACAGACTTGCAAGGATAAATGACATTGGTAGCATTCAAGAAGTAGCACAAGATGGTGAGGATATAAAATCTATTCTTGACTATGCTTTTGCTAGATTTGTTTACCGGATTACTAAGGTAAGCAGTTCATTGTCTGAAGTGTTAATGGATGCATATTCAGGAGCTGTATTTTCCGAAGTAGTATTAAATTTACAAAATCCCAAATTTGAGCAGGATAAAATCTCAGGAAAAATTGTTTATATAGATGCAAATATCATATTGGATATCTTAGGGTTCAATGATGAGTACTCTGTTGATTGTTCAAGAAAACTAATAGAAGAGCTAAATAGAATTGGGTGTATTGTTAGCACAACTGATTACTATATTGACGAGGTAAAGGAAACTGTTTCAGCTTCATATACCAATTATAGAAACAAAGGCCCCAGAAAAACAAATGTAGATAAATTCTTATTT